>NZ_JAPWCC010000019.1:0-42276 GCF_041433735.1 Gemella sp. 20925_1_85
TTTTTGAAAAACGACCAAAACATCAATATGTTCATTGATATTTTTGTCGTTTTGTCAACAATCTGAAAATAATCCTCAACACTAGGTTGAGGATTATTTTCTGTAAGTTCGTTATATTTTTTGAGATTTGACTTTATTATTATTTTGCTTCTTTTACGTATTCTTGATCTTTAGTGTGAATAGTAAGTCCAGTGATATTTTTAGTAGATTTGAAGAAGAAACTACAGATATAACCGAATACTAATGCACTTAAGAATGAGAATCCTGAGAAGATGAATGGACTTTGTTTAGCGTAAGTTGTGAAGTCTTGGATGTACCAACATACAAGCCCTGCAACTACTAATCCTAATAATGCTCCAGCTCCGTTTGCACGTTTAGTGAAGATACCAAGTGCAAATGTACCAGCTAAAGGCACCCCTAGAAGTCCGATATATTTAAGGAATAAATCCCAAGTTTCTTTTTGGTTAGAGTTTACGAAGTATAATGCTGCGATTGTTCCTAATACACCAGCTACGATAATGATAATACGAGCTAATAGAACGTCTTGTTTAGCATCTTTACTTAAACCGAAGAAACGTTGTTTAATATCAACTGTGATACAAGCTGAAATTGAGTTTAAGCTTGATGCGATAGTTGATTGAGCCGCTGCTAAGATAGCTGCGATAACTAATCCCGCAACCCCAGCAGGTAATGCTGTTAAGATGAAGTAAGGTACTAAAGCTGTTGTATTAGCTGCTTTACCTACTACTTCAGCGTTCATGAAGTCTGGTAATTTTGTTACAGCGTGGCTACCTTTGTAGAAGCTGTATAAAACTGTTCCCATTCCGTAGAAGATTGGAATAGAGATGAATGCTAATAATCCGTTAGTCCAGATTGATTTGTTAGTTTCTTTTACAGATTCAGTAGTACTATAACGTTGAACTACGTCTTGAGAAGCTGTGTATTGTTGTAAACTGTTAAATACTGATCCAATGAAGATAATTGGAATAGTTGACGCTGTTAATGACCAGCTAAATTTCTCAGCAGTTACAATTTTACCATTTGCTAAAGCATCTTGGGTAATGTTACCAAATCCACCTACGTGGTAAGCTCCTAAGATAATTACTAGAATAGCTCCTCCAAGTAAGATAATCCCTTGGATAACGTCTGTCCAGATAACTCCTTCTACCCCTCCTAAGAATGAGTAAACTACGCAAAGTAATCCGATAACCGCACACACTAAGAATGGGTTAAGTGTCGATACTGATGTAATAGCAACTGTTGGTAAGTAAATAACGATAGCTACACGTCCAATATGGAATAGTGAGAATAACACACTTCCTACTACACGTACACTAGGATTAAAACGTTCTTCTAAATATTCATATGCTGTCGTTACATTTAATTTTCTAAAGAATGGAACATAGTAGTGAATCAATATCGGAATAATCGCGATAATTGAGAAGTTCCCTGCTGCGTATGTCCAGTCTCCGTTAAATGCTTTTTCCGGTGTTGCCATAAATGTAATGGCAGATAATGTTGTTGCGTAAATTGAGAATCCTACTGCCCAAGATGGAATATTCCCTCCGGCTTTAAAGAATTCATCCGTGCTTTCACCTGCTTTTTTAGTGAAATACACCCCTATCGCTAGCATAGCTATCAGATAAACCGCTAAAACTATACTGTTAAGTGTACCAAATCCTATTTTATCCATGGTACTCCCCTCCTATTTTTTCTTAATAATATTTTTTCTAATAATTAGGAAGGAGGAGAAATCCTCCTCTTTCCACCCCTAATTTTTTACCCCTTATTTTTAAAATTATAGGTTGTAATCTTTAACTAATTTTTCTACTTCTGGTAATTTAGCTGGATCAAATACTTTCATAGGTTGTTTACAGTATCCTGCATCAATACCTTTAACTTTTAAGATTTCTTTAAGAGTTTGATATAATCCTAATTCTAATACTTTTTCAATTACATCGTTTGCTTCGTGTTGAAGTTCGTAAGCTTCAGCAACTTTACCTTCTTTAGCAAGTCTGAAGATTTCTTGGCTTCTTTGTCCGTTAACATTGTATGTAGAACCGATAGCTCCGTCAACTCCCGTAATAGCAGCTTGAACTAACATTTCATCGAATCCAGACCAAATCAGTTTGTTAGGGAATCGTTTTCTGAATCTTTCTAATTGATAGAAGTCTGCAGCAGTGTATTTAACACCGATAACTTTTTCATCTTCTAGTAATTCAGCGAATTGATCTAAACTAATTTTAACTCCTGTTAAGAATGGAATGTAGTAAAGAATCATGCTGTTATCTGTAGCATCGATGATTGTCTTGTAATAGTGTTTAATTTCGTTAAATGATAATGGGTAGTAGAATGGAGTAACTGCTGATAATGAATCATATCCTAATTCTGTAGCGTATTTAGCTAATTCTACCGCTTCATTAAGGTCTAAAGATCCAACTTGAGCGATAAGTTTAACTCTGTCCCCAACTACTTCTTTTACAAATTTAAAAATTTGTTTCTTTTGAGCAGTGTTTAATAAGAAGTTCTCCCCACTACTTCCATTAACGTATAAACCATCAATTTTACTTACGTTAATGTTGTGCTCAATAACCTGTCTTAGCCCCTCTTCTTTAACCTCACCATTTTCGTCAAATGGAATAAGTAAAGCTGAATAAAGTCCTTTTAAATCTTTCATTATAATAACCTCCGTTATTTGTTTTTAATATTGTGCATTTATTTAACACATTAAATTTTAATACACTTATATTTTAAAACGTTTTCTTTAGTTTGTCAATAGAAAAGTCTTAAAATTTTTATTTTTTTGAAAACCTTTTAACCGTTGCTGTTGTTATCATGTTTACGCTATACAATAATACTTAATCCAGTTAACGCTTATATAGTATATGTAAATCTATTGTCTAGTCTTACTATCTCTATTTAATACATTAAACTCTACTTTTTTTAAAAATAAAAAGCGACTCTTTACTCATAATTGATTTAAAAAGTCGCTTCTATTCACTACATAAGATATCTTTTAATTTTTTATTTAATTCTATCAGATATTAATCTAGTAATAACTTTAATATTATATTGTAATTTTAAAATGGGGTTGACCCAAAATCCCTAAAATTTAACAAAGTTCATATGATAACTCATAGACGTAGTGGTTTATTGATATCTAAATTCGATTTATAAAAGCTTTTTAGATATCTAATAGACTGTGCGGAGGTGACTCAACTAAATCGATTTCTACGAAATCACGATTTTTGAGTCACTCCCTTATTTTATCTATCATAACTTCCAATTAAGAACATATTTCCTTTTAATATGTAGTTACTACAATCAGTTGTTAAGATGAAACTATCTCCTTTTTTCACATCATAACTATTACCATCTATTTCTACACTTCCGCTACCATTAAGTACGGTAAATAGATTTCCAGTTCGATTTTTTTCTAAAGAAACTTGTCCCTCCACTTCGACTTTAAACACAGAGAAGTACTTCTCATCTGCTAAGTATGTTACTGTAGCCCCTTCTAATCTTTCCTCTTTAGGGTTTGTAGTAACTTTTTCAAATGGAACTTTACTTACATCTTTTGTTTTTTCTATATGAAGTTCACGTTTATTGCCATCTTTATCGACACGATCATAATCATATACTCGATATGTCGTATCAGAATTTTGTTGCACTTCATATATTAATATTCCTTCTCCTATCGCATGAAGAGTACCCGCTGGAATATAGAAGAAATCTCCCACTTTTACTTCTTCTTCTAGGAATAATTCTTGCCACTGTTCACGATCTATTTTATCGTTGAACTCCTCTTTTGTTTTTGCAGTGTGTCCATATACTAACTTCGCACCTTCTTTTGCATCAAGTACATACCAACATTCAGTTTTACCTAGTTCTCCATTCTCATTTACTCGTGCATAATCATCTTCGGGATGTACTTGAACTGATAGATTATCACTAGCATCTAAAATCTTAATTAGCAACGGAAACTTATCATATACTTTCTCAGTAAATAAACTAGGTTGTTTCTCGTATGCTTCTTTTAATGTTAAGCCTGCTAAGTCGCCATTTGTTATTTTTGAGCTACCATTATCATGAGCGGCAATAACCCATGCTTCTCCAATATTCCCTTGTGGAATAGAAAAATTAAAACTTTCTAAATTGCGTCCTCCCCATATTCTTTCACAAAATACAGGCTCTAAAAATATAATTTTATCCATTTTATTCTCCTTAAACTATTCTAACTTCTAGTTTATTATACACCAGTCACTATTTTTTATACAGTATATACCTTTTATTATTTTTCAAGAAACAGTTTTCAAAATATTATTTTTATGGTAATATATCGTTGTATAGAAATTTAAAAAATCATTAACATTAAAGATAATCATGTCTTTATTAAGAAAGTAGGTATAATATGTTATTAGGTATAGATATTGGTGGAACAAGTATAAAATTTGCTGTATTCGATGAGAATCACAAAATCGTACATTACGAAACTTGTAAAACTCCTGACAATGTAACTGTAAAAATCACTGATGAAATGTTTAGAATCGCAAGTAAAATTCGTGAATCTTACAACTTCACTGCTGCTGGTATTTCAGCTGCAGGTGTTATTGATAATGTTCACATGGAAGTAATCCGTGCAGCTCCAACTATCAAAAACTATCTTGGAACTAACTTCAAACGCGATTTTGGAGACAGACTAGGTATTCCAGTATACGCAGATAACGATGTTAACTGTGCCTTACTAGGAGAACAATGGCTTGGTGGAGCAAAAGGTTTAGATGAAGTATTCTGTATGGCTTTAGGAACTGGAATCGGTGGGGCTTACTACTTAAACAGCCTTCCATTCGGATCTAACTTCGGAGTTGGAGAAATCGGACAATCTGTTTACGATTTCGATACTAAAACTACTTACGAACAACGTGCATCTACTATCGCTTTAGATAGAAAAATCAAGGCTGAAATGTACGAAGGGCTTAGCGTTATCGAATTCTTCGACCTTTGTAAACGTGAAGATACAACTGCACTAAAAGTATTAGACGAATGGCTATTCGAACTTGCTCGTGGTATTGTTAACTTACTATGTATCCTAGATCCTAAGTACATCGTAATCGGTGGTGCTGTTTCTGCTCAAGGTGATTACTTATTAAACAAACTTGAAGCAAAAGTACGCGAACTTCACCCAATCGAAAACAACCAAACTAAATTCCTAGCTGCTGAATTAGGAAACGATGCAGCTCTATACGGAGCTATTAGCCCATTTGTAGAAAAATAAGATATCAAACTTTATCCCCTCTTTACTTAAAAAGTAAGGAGGGCTTTCTATATTTCCAACAGAACTTCAAAGCTCTGTTCTACGTTAATTTATACTTTTTGCAACCGTTTAAATTTTTTTCTAATATTTTTTAAGTTTTTTCTTTACAAAGTCCTGCATAAGTGATAATATAAATTTAAGTTAACACATTAAATTTTGATAAATAAATAATAATTAAGTCAAGGAGGGATCAACTTGAAAAAATACGAAAAGATTATAAATGATATCATCTTAAAAATACAAACTGGTATTTTTAAAGAAGGTGAACAGCTCTATACAGAAAAAGAGATAAAAGAAATATATAATGTTAGTAGTACTACTGCTGTTCGCGTGTTAAACGAACTAGAATCAGCAGGGTACATTTTTAGAATTCAAGGTAAAGGAAGTTTCGTTAACAAAACTCTAGTTAATAAAAAAGTTTTTGTTACAGAAAACAACAACTTTCATAAACACTTCAAAGAATCAGTATCTGAACATTCTGAAGTTGTAGAAGCTGAAATTATTCAAGATAAAGAGCTTTGCTCGAAATTAAAATTAAAAAATCAAAAACTTCTAAAAGTAGCTCGTATAAAATATATCGGTAATGTTGCTTGGGCTCACCAAACTAACTATATTCCAATTAAATATTTACCCGATGTTAATATCGATGATATCGACAGTTTCAAAGAGCTTGCTACTATGATTAGAAAAAAATATCGTATAGATATTCACCAAGAAAAATCTAAAAAAAATATGAAAGTTATAGTTGATACTCCTGAAGAAATTGCCAACTTTATCGCAAAAGACGGTGAACCTTGTTTTGAATTTGATAGGTACACCTACTTTGCTGATGGGAAAATTTTCGAATATGTAAAAATCTTTATAAATTACAAATACTACAGCTTAACAATTAAAGATTAAGCGTTGGATTGGAGCTAACTATGAACAAAAAAGAAAAAATCTTAAACCAAATTAAAGGCGGAATTATCGTTTCTTGCCAAGCATTACCTGGAGAACCACTTTATGTTGAACAAGGTGGAATCATGAAACTTATGGCACTAGCTGCTAAAGAAGCTGGCGCTGTTGGTATTCGTGCACAAGGAGTTACTGATATAGTTCAAATTAAAGAAACAGTTGACCTACCTGTTATCGGAATTATTAAACAAAGCTATGAAGGTATGTCACAATTCATCACAGCAACTATGAAAGAAGTAGATGCTCTTGTAGAAACAGGTTGTGAAATAATCGCCTTAGACTGTACTTTACGCCCTCGTTTTGATGGAACAACAATCAATGATTTTATCGCAGAAATCAAAGCTAAATACCCTGACATTATTTTAATGGCAGATATTGCTACATTCGAAGAAGGTGTAAATGCAGCTAACATCGGTCTTGATTTTGTCGGAACTACATTAAGTGGTTATACAGAAAATACAAAAGATAGACCGAACGAAGTAGACTTAGGTCTTATCAAAAAACTATCTGAAACTATTTCTGTACCAATAATCGCAGAAGGTCGTATCCACTACCCTGAACATGCAAAAGCAGCTTATGACGCAGGGGCATTTAGCGTAGTAGTTGGCGGAGCAATAACTCGTCCAAAAGAAATCGCAGCTAGATTTATCAATGCAGTGAAATAAGAAAAAACAACTCTGAAGTGATATTTTCAGAGTTGTTTTATTTTTTACTATAACTGATGATCTATTATCCAGGAAGATAAATCTTCAATAGTTGCTTGACTTGAAGCGATGTTTAAAATAATAGTATATAATTCTTCCTGTGAGTATTCTAATTCTATTCTATTTAGAGCTAAAAAGACGAGCATAGCGTGGACTCCAATCCGTTTATTCCCATCAATAAATGGATGATTTTTTACCAGTCCATAGCATAGTCTTGCTGCTTTTTGTTGAATTGTTGGATACATATCCTGATAATTAAATGTCTGAAACGGGGCATTAATTGCAGATTCTAACATCCCTAAATCTTTCACACCATCTAATCCTCCGAACTCAGAAATCAAATCTTTATGAAGTAAAAGTATTTGATTAGTTGATAATTTTATCATTTTGCCAACACCTCATAAGCCTTTTTATTTTTTTTCATTAAACTTTTAGAAAGTGCCAATACGTCTTCATCCGAGGCTTGTTGAGTTTTTTCAAATTCATTAAATTCTACTAAAACATATCTTGGTGCATTATTTTTCAATATAACAACTGATCCATTTTCATCTACCATTCTTGCTATCTTAGAAAAGTTCTGGTTCGCTTCTGTTATTGAAACTAAATTATTTGTGTCTATATTCATACATAACACCTCCTTTTAATATTATTATAATAAATAAATAGGATTAATTCAACCTATTTTGTATGATTAAAAAGTTCTAATTGACACATGATCAATTAGAACTTTTCTTTTTATTATTTTTCCCAAGCACGTCCATCGATGTAACTTGACTTTCTGTAATTTTCTTTCATCGGTTTTGCCGGCATTATTATCGATAACAGTATATATATTAATATCGGACTACCAAATGAGAAAATACTCGCTAATAAGAATAGTACTCGTAAGAAACTAGCACTTATTCCAAATCTTTTACTTAAACCACTACATACCCCAGAGATTAAAGCTCCTTCGTATGATTTATAAATTTTTTTATCTTCTAAAAAATTAAGAAATTTATTCCATAATTTATTTAATCCATCTATCATAATAAATTCCTCCTGACTTTATTGTTGATATTTTATTATTCTGACTTTATAAATATTATATCACATTTCTATGATATATATTAACTATTGTACTCAGGTGACTTTAAACTAAGTTTATATTATTAAGAAAATATCTCAAAAGTCACAATAACAGCGGAATATTTATCTAATTGTTTTTCATCCTCTTTTTAAAGTTTTTAAAATTTTCTTCTTGACAAGTGAGCGTCTACTCACTATAATATTAACTATAAAGTGAGTGTCCACTCACCGAGGGTTAAAATTATTATTTCTAATGGGATATTTCTTAGCACCTACCTTGAACTATGCTTTAATAATCGCTGTTCTAAAATAATTAAGTGCACTAATATTCCTCAAATAATCTCATCTATATTTTTTTATTTATAAAGTGAGTGTTTGCTCACTTTACGAAAGAAAGGTGATTCTTATGAAAAAATTAATACAAATTACTTCATTATCAAAAAGTTTCGGGGATCAAACTGTACTTGGCAATATTGATTTCAACCTAGAAAAAGGTGAAATTGTCGGTCTTATCGGTCCATCAGGATCGGGAAAATCAACATTAATAAAAACAATGCTTGGTATGGAAAAAGCAGATAAAGGTGAAGCACTTGTTCTTGATAACAAAATGCCAAAAAGAGAAATTCTTTCTAATATTGGATATATGGCACAAAGCGATGCCCTTTATGAGATGCTTACCGGCTATGAAAACTTAGAATTTTTCGGGAAAATGAAAGGTATTCCTTCAAAACAACTAAAAGAAGAAATAGCTTATGTGGCAAAAATAGTCGACCTAACCGACCACTTGAAAAAATTAGTATCGAATTATTCAGGAGGTATGAAACGAAGACTTTCACTCGCTATTGCTCTAATCGGTAGCCCCGAGTTACTTATACTCGATGAACCTACTGTCGGTATAGACCCTAGCCTTCGTCGTAACATTTGGAAAGAATTATTCAAGCAAAGGGATAACGGAGTTGGCATCCTGGTAACGACTCACGTAATGGACGAAGCAGAACTTACAGACAAAGTTGGTCTTCTTCTTCGTGGAGATATTTTAGATTTTGACACACCAAAAAATCTAAAAGAAAAAAATAATGTTACTACTATCGAAGAAGTATTCTTAAAAGTGGAGGAAAAATAAAATGAGAATTTTAACTATTTCAAAAAGAATATTTAAAGAATTTTTTAGAGATAAAAGAACTTTAGCAATGATGTTCGTTGCTCCAATTTTTATAATGTGGTTGATAAGCATAGTCTTTTCAGCAAATACAAATTCTGAAATTACTGTCGCTTCTGTAAATACTCCTCAAAGTGTCGTATCCGTAATGAAAGATATCGACAACGTTCATCTAGAAGAATACCAATCAAAAGAAGCTGCTGAAGAAAAATTAAAAAACAATGAGATTGATGCCGTAATTTCTTATGATAACAATACTTATACGGTAACTCACGCCAACATAGATTCTACTAAAACTATGCAAGCTCAACAAGTTTTAAAAAGCTCTATAAAAGCATCAGAAGCAAAAAACTTGGTGAAAGTTATTAAAAAAGTGAATCCTAAATTAGGTGAAAACAAACAAGAACCTGAAGTTAAAGAATATTATAACTACGGTAATGTAGATTCAACATTTTTTAATAAAGTCGCACCTACTTTAATCGGCTATATCTTATTCTTCTTCATATTTCTAATCTCTGGTATGGCTCTACTAAAAGAACGTACTAGCGGAACTCTAGATAGACTTTTGGCAACCCCGGTAAAAAGAAGCGAAGTCGTCCTAGGATATGTACTATCTTATAGCTCATTAGCCGTAATTCAAACTATTATCGTCACTTTATCATCTATATATTTATTAAATATTGAAGTTGCTGGAAATCCGTTTTATGTTATAATAGTTAATGTATTACTAGCAATGGTTGCCTTAACATTAGGTTTACTAATTTCAACAATCGCAAAATCAGAATTTCAAATTATGCAGTTCGTTCCCATAATAGTCATTCCTCAAATGTTCTTTTCTGGAATAGTATCTGTTGAGAGTATGGGGAAAATCGCCGTCTATATTAGTAAAATCCTACCTGTTACGTATGCTAGTGATGGTTTAAGCAAAATAATTTTAGAAGGTAAAAATCTTCTTGCGATTAAAACTGATATCGTTGTTCTACTTGCACTTTGCATCCTTCTAATAATACTTAATATTCTAGGCTTAAAACGATATAGAAAAGTTTAAAAAACAATAGGAGACCCTTATGACTGAAAATATCTTACAATCTTACTTTAGCATTTCTCATGACGAAACCTTTCCACCTGGTAAGAAAAAAACAATAGAAGCTGCGATTAAATTATTCGCAAAACAAGGATACCACGGAACATCTACACTTCAAATCGCTAAAGAAGCAGGCGTTAGTCAGGCAACAGTATTTAAATACTTTAAAACTAAAGAAGATTTATTATATTCAATAATAGTCCCTGTTATTCCTAAATTATTTTTAAATTTTCTAAAAAGAACTCAAAATACTAATTCCCTTGAAGAATTAATCAGTTACGTTGTCGAAGATCGCATGGTTTTCCTAAAAGAAAATAAGGATACTATAAAAATAGTATACTCAGAAATATTAACAAATGAAAATTTTAAAACACAACTCATTGATTCTATAAAAATAACATTTGAAAAAATAAACTTCAAATCTATATTAAAAAAATATAGAGAAACTAATCCTGAAATTAACGAAAACTTATCAACATCTGAAATAATTCGTTCATTCGCAGGACCTATCAGTACTTACTCAGTCCAAAGATTTATTCTTTTTGAAGACGTTCCTTGTCCTACTGAGGAGCATGATTTACAATTTATTAAACAACAAATTTATAAAAACTTAACACGATAATAAAAAAAGAGGAGCTTGGTATTTTCCAAGTTCCTCTCACTTTTTATTCACCTAATCTAATCACCTTATCACAGATTGATAATGTTGATTTATTGTGTGAAATTATTATTGTTATCTTGTCTTTTTTACTTTCTTCTAAAGCTTTTAGCACTTCGATTTCACTGAAGATATCGATGTTTGCTGTTGCTTCATCTAAAATCAGAAGTTTACTATCATTGTAGAATGAACGAGCTACTGATAAACGTTGTTTTTGCCCTGAACTTATGTTCGAACTTCTCTCACCAACGATTTCATTTTCACGACGTTTCAAATTATCCACAAAACCTCTTAAGTTAGTTTTTCTTAAAGATGCATCCAACTCTTCTTTATCTAAATCTTTTTCGAAGAATGTGATATTATCTTTAATTTTTGCATTGAATAAGTAACTATCTTGTAAAATTATCGAGCTATTTTCTCTAAAGTAACGATTATCTATGTCTCTTAGCTCAACACCGTCGATCGTGATATTACCTTCCATATTTTCATCTGAGATAAATTTCATAATAAGCTTCGCTATTGTAGATTTACCACATCCACTAGGTCCACTTAATCCGATAATTTCACCTTTTTTCACATCGAAGCTTAAGTTATCTACTACAGTATTATCAGCGTAGCGATATGTTAGATTCTCAACTTTAAGTTCATTAAACTCAACAACTACTCCGCTATTTTCCGCTTCTTCCGGCGTATTCATAAGCTCTAAAAATCTCTTCCCACTCGCCATCGTCTGACTTAATGTTGAAGCAAGGTTACCCATGTATAAAATAGGAATAAAAGATACGATAAACATCGCAACTAATGATACAGTTACAAACTGACTATCAAGTGAAGATGCCACATAGATAAATGCCAATACCCCGATATTATAAGTTACAACATTTAGAACATTCAAATCTACTAAAAATTTATTTTTAAGATATGAACTTCTTGTTAGCTCTTCAGTTTCCATATCGATATTACGTTTTGCTTCATCGATTTTTCCATATTGCAATGTTTCAAAAATTCCATAAGCTTCTTCTGATGAATTGTTGTTTACTTGAGTCAGTTTACGACGATAATTTTCACCAACATCTTGCCCAACATTCCTAAAACTTAACGGATATACAAGTCCGATTACGATATAGATTATTAAAGCTACTAATGCTAGTTTCACACTAAAAAATAGTAAGAAGAAACTAACTACTAAACTTTGTACGATATAAATCATAAAAGGTGTTATCGTATGTGCGTAGAAAACTTCTAATAATTCAATATCAGTCGTAATCATCGTCATATAATCACCTGAAGTGTTTTTCGTAAAACTGTCGACAGATATGCGTTTAAATTTTTCTAAAACTTTAACACGTAAGGCATGTAATACTTTGAATGCTACGTAGTGATTTAAAAGTTGCTCAGTATAACTAAATAGTCCTTTTAATACAGCTAAAGCAAAGATTACTACGAATAAAATTACAGCTATTGTCGTTATTTTTGTTAAAAAGAATAACGAGATGAAGTAGGTAAATACGACAAGTGTTAAGTGACCTAAGCTTCCGAATAAAGTCGCTCTAAGCAATGGACGTTTAAAGTCCTGAGCAATAGCTAAAAGTTGTTTTAATTCTCTTAATGATGTCATTACTCTACCTCCTTAGCTAAAAATTTTGATTTTAGTTGTTGTTGATCTGTGAATAATTTTCTATACAGAGAATTTTCTTCAATCAGCTCATCATGTGTTCCTTCTTCAATAATTTTCTTATCTTTTAGAACATAGATATTATCTGAATTTGCTATTGTCTCTAAATCATGAGAAATAACGATAATAATTTTTCCTTCTTTAATTGAATCAAAAGCGTTAAGTACGATTTCCTTACTGTAATCGTCAATATTTGATACAGCTTCATCAAGTATATACAAGTAAGAATCTTTTAAAATTGCTTTTGCTGCAAGTAATCTTTGTCTTTGACCTCCAGAAAGGTTCGCAGCTCCTATCGCAAGTTCATAGTCTAGACCACCATGTTCTTCCACGAAATCTTTAAGATTAACTTTTTCTAAAGCATTGTACATATCTTCTTCTGTTATATTTTTACGAACACTTAAATGCTCTCTAATAGTACCTTTAACTAAGTAACTATCATTAGTAATAAGTGTAGTAATTTTAGACATTTCTCTAGTAGGAATAGTATCAATATTAAAGTTATCGTATTTTATACTTCCGCTATAGTTAGAATTTAGACCTAAGATTAATTTGATAACAGTAGACTTACCACTTCCACTTTCTCCTACTAATGCTGTTTTCGTACCAGGTTTAAATAGCATATTAATATTTTCTAAAGTCGTCTCCTCACCATAAGAGAAGCTTACATTATTCAGAACAATATTTTTCCCAGCTTCTACCTCGATAGTTTCATCTTTTTCTTGCTCCGGATGATCAAGAAGTTTATAGATATTATCTAACTCAACATTCCCTTTCATCGAAATATGGAACAAGCCACCTAAAGCACGCAATGGTTTGAAACATTCTAAAGAAGCTACGATTACGAAAACAATAAGTTTCTGATCTTTCACCGCAAAGATAGCGATAATTGATAAGACAAAAATAGAAATATAAGTAATAGCATCCATCACATTAATAGAATTAAGTTGGTGACGAAGTAATGCCATCGTCGATTTTCTATATTTTGCACTACGAGTATCAACATCACTCGCTACATTATCTTCTTTACCGTAAATTTTTGCCGTTGTGAAACCTGATAATCTATCGTAGAATACCTCTGATAAACTTAAGAAATCGCTGAAATTCTTTTTATTAGCCTTTTTCGACTTCTTAATAATAATCATAATAGACACAGGAATCAGCGGATATAATAACAACATCGCTATAAATAGTAAGATATGAATCTTCCCATAAATCACAAACGAGCTAAGTACGATAAACAATGTCGCAAACATCTGTGGTACAAACTTATTGAAATAAAATTCAATATTCACAATCGATGAAGAATTCATCACAAGAAGACTACCAGTATTTACTGCTTCTGTGTAATTTAGTGAAAGTTTCTCTACTTTGTTGTAAATTTCTTTCCTTAATGTATTTCTAACCTGTTTAGAAATTTTGTGACTGAAGTAATTATCCCCAGTTGTAGCTGCGTAATAAACTACTAAACCTACTACCGTTTTTAGGATAAAACCTAACATAGCGCCGCTTCTACTCTCTTCACCTAGTGAATAAAATAGAAAGTCTACGAAGTTGTAGATGAAAAATAGCGAGCACCAAAAGGCAACAAGTTTAAGAATCGCTACGAGATATACTTCTTTTTTGATATTAAAGAGAGCCATCGCTCTACCATCTATCTTCATAATATCTCCTTATTTAATTTCAAATTTAGATTTATTTTACATAAAAAGAGTAAAAATAGCTGTGGGGTTTTTGTTGTTTTTTATAAAAATCCAACATTCACTCTTTTTATGAAAAAGGTTCTAGTCACCTATATTGATATTAATTATCAATTATACCTTTTTTATTATACTATATAGATAAATTAAAAGATAGTTTTAAAGTTTATTGTTACGAAAATGTTCAAAAAATATTGAGAATGTTCGGGAAACTAGGTTTCGCCTCATTTTCTCTAACTCTTTGTATTTCACGGTTTTGTTTGTATGGAGTGTACAGTTTGCTGTTGCTTATTAATGCGCGTGTTTTTCTTAGAAAGACAGTGGGTAGCTTTTCTTTTTACTCCTAATCTCACTTTTGTTCTTACACTTCCTATTTTGTAAGAACAAAAGTCCATGTCTACACAATAAAAAAGAAGGTTTAAGATTTTTTAATCTTACCCTCTTTTCCATCTAGCTATCTAATGTTATCACTTTATCCGCTAAGTTTTCGATTTTTTCACTATTTCTGTGAGTTATCATAATAACTGTAGAATCTTGGTCTTTTAATATTATTTCCTCAATATCGTCTGCCAACTTGCTATCTAGGTTCGCCGTACCTTCATCGATTATGAATACATCTTTTTTATGATATAAACTTCTTGCCAACCCTAATCTTTGCAGTTGCCCACCTGATAAAGCTAAGTTTTTATTGTCTAGTATTGTATTTTCTTTTTCTTCTAAATTATCAATTACATCGACTAACTTACAATTTTCCAGAACTTCTCTAAACAACTTGTCGTTATATTCTTTGTTTAAAATAATATTATCCTTGATCGATAAGTTTAATAACTGCACTTTTTGATTCATCGTAGAAATCGCTGATTTAATATCGAATTGTTTTAATTCTCTATTATCCCATTCTACACTACCTTCATAGTTTTTTAAATCACCATTTAAAATATTGATTAACGTTGATTTACCACTACCACTTTTACCTTTTATTAAATACTTCTTGTTTTTCTCAAAAGTTAAATTAGGAAATTCTACCGTTTTATCTGGATAGTTATATTTAACATTAGAAACTACAATCGCCTTATCTAATTTTTCTACTCTAGGTAAACTTTGCTCTTCTTTAATTTCTGGATACTTACTCAACAATTCATTTGCTGAAGCAAAATTCGGATATAATTCGATTACTCTTGTTAAACCTCCAAAGAACTCTCCTGTATAACCTGATATCGCAAATATCATCGCAAATTCAATATATCCTTTATATGCGAAATATCCCGCTATGAAAATCAATGCGATTTGGTTACCTGCATTTAACGTTACGTTTAGTCCTTGTAAAGTCATAATAGATTTTTTTCTATTAACTTTCGCATTTTTTATATTTTTTGAACCCACATTTACAATTCTATCTAATAAATTCAACGCAGAAAAATTATTTAGCATTTCTGAACTAGCCAGTGCATTTTCTAAATCCTTGTTGAAATCTTCTGTGGCTTTTGAAATGTCTTTTGTCGTTGTTTTTATCGCTTTGTTGAAATACTTAGGTAGAACCATCATTAATAAAGACAATGCAAATGAAATAATAAATAACGTAATATTCACCTTAAGTAACGCAACTGTTGAGATAACAACTAAAGATATACTGTAAATCGCAAATAAACAATTAGCAGCATATTGTTCAAACTGCTGGATATCAGTAGTATTTAAAGCTATACATTCTGCACCATTATTATGTTTCTCATTGTAGACTAACTTTTTCTTAAAATCCGCAATTGCTGTTTTTCTAAGACTTGTAGAAAAATTTTGAATCAATTTTTCAACGTATATCGCTCTAAAATAACCCAATGTATTTAAAGCAACATATATCAACATAACCGCAATAGTCGCCGATACCATGAATCTTAAGTTTTTATCTACCGTCGCCTGGATAATCAAGCTAAATCCGTAAGACGTCGCAACCTGTGCTGCTGCGCATAATATTGTAATAATAAATACTAATACACTATATTTTTGTTTAAATATTAACTTAAACACACTCTTCACCCCTTATACTATAGTTTAAAGTCTTTTGTTCCGACTTTAAAAGTATATTTATTATGTAAATTTTATCAGAGATAACAAATATAGTCAACACTATATTTATATATTTTTAACACTATTGTGTTTTAATTATACTTATATCTTTCTAGTTTATTGATTTACAAGTAGATTTATAGTATTATTATAGTAATATTTGATTAATTCTCAGGAGTGGATAAACTTTGAAACTTAAATTAGCTGACTTAATAAAAACTAAAAGAAAATCACTAAATATGTCTCAAAAAAAATTAGCTGAAGGTATTTGTACTCAAACTATTATCAGTAGGTTAGAAAAAGGAGAAGTTACTCCTTCTATAGATATATTTTTCAAAATCATAAAAAAATTAAATATTCCAACTAGTGAAATAGAAGCATTATTTGATATCGATACTAAAGATTATCAGCCTTCACACTTCAAAGTTAATGAACTTATGGAATTACTTTATAAACGAGATTATAAGACACTAGATTTTGTTTTATCTTCCATTGATAAGAATACGCTTGATTCAGAAAGTATTTTATATTTTGAATGGTTTCAAGCTATCACAACATATCACATTAAAAATCAACTAGATCTTGCGATTGAAAATCTAAAGACATTAATAGAAAAAGTAGAAGTTGGTTGTATTTTATATTGTGATATCTGTAATACTTTGGGAAATTTTTATTCAGAAAAAGAATTATTTGAAGATGCTCTTCTTTGGTATGAAAAAGTTTTACCATACATAAAAATTATTCAAAATACAAGTTCTGAACAGCCCTTCTATTATTCTATTGCACGCATCTATGGAATTTTAAATATATTTAATGACGCAACGTATTGGAATTCTATCGCTATCACTAAAGCTCTAGAAAATAAATCATTTTACCTTCTGGGAGATAATTATTATTTACAAGCACGATTATTTGAGGAGCAAAAACTTATTGAAGATGCTATTAACTCTTGTAATAAATCTATTAATATATTCTCATTAGAAAATAATGAAACTATGAGGTCTTTAACATTATCTTATCTTTCTTATCTAAAAGAAAAAAATAGTAACGAGTCCCAACAATAATCCTCATATTTTATCAATATGTCTTAAAAAGAAAAACTCCAGATTTTTCCTCTGGAGTTTATTTCATTTATTCTTTTATAATTCTATAGTAAATTTTTGATGTTATTACATAAACTATTAGATAGAAGATTGCGAAGACTACGATTGTCACAGCAAGTGCTTGTAAGAATATGCTATTATCTGTTATTAAGAATAATCTTAAGATTTTCTCGATAAATGGATATGCTACTATCGTATGTAGTGTCGCTATAATTAGCGGTGAGAAGAAGATTAACAGTACTTGTGATCTGATTGATTGTTTAATCTGTTTATCTGTAATACCTACTTTTCTCATGATTTCAAAGTTACCTTTATCTTCATAACCTTCTGAGATTTGTTTGTAGTACATGATTACCACTTGAGATGTTACAAATATTAAACTTATGAACACTCCGATGAATAGGAATGATGCAAAGACTCCTCTGAATGTAAGTTTATTTTCTTCTTTCCCTTCTATTTCTATACCACTTTGTTTTTCTAATTTTTTAAAGCTTTCAATTACCTTAGACTCTTTAGTAGTATCTTTAATATTAAATGCAACGTAGTTTTGAACTGTAGGTTCTCCTGTTGCTATGCTTATTCCTCTACTATTTGGATTTTGTTTACTAAGTTCTTCCATTCTCGCAGCTAATTGTGTAGCTATTTTTTCCGCTTCTTTATCATCTTTTACAACAACGTAGTAAGTATCCATAATATTCGCTGCTGCTGAACCTATTGCTCCTGGAAACTCTGATAGTTTTTCTTTAATTTTATACTCGCTACCATTTAGTGAAATAGTATTGTTATTGTACTCACCTTTTTTATCAATATGTAAGAAAATTTCGTTACTTTCTAATGTTTTATTTTTATTAGCGAATTTATTATAATCTTTTAATTGTAAAACAACTATCATTCTTACATTAGCTAAGTCAACCCCTAGATTAGCTTCTGCCTTGAATTTATCATTCAATAGTCTTCCTACCATAGGTAATGAATTATACGATACTAAATCTTCTACTTCAGTTCCCGCTTCTTTAGCTGCTGCTTTTACATTATTTTCAATATCTGTTAATTTACTGTTAGTAGAATGATAACCTGCGATCATTAATTGTCTTGGGAATCTTTCGTTATAAGATTTTTCCATACCTGCATATAACGCCGATGTTGATCCCATAGTTACAAGAACCATAGTAGATAATATACAGATATTCGCTAACCCTACTGCATTTCTTTTCATTCTGTATAACAAACCAGAAACACTGATAAAGTTTTTAGGTTTGTAGTAGAAGTTTTTATTATTTTTCATAATTTTTAGTACTGTAATACTTACTGCCATGAACACTAGATATGTACCAATAATTACCGCAACTACCGCGAAGAAGAATACTGTTAATGCTTTTATAGGATTTTGTACAGTTTGGGCTGTGTAATATCCATAACCGATTAATGCTAAACCGATCACCGCTAAAATCCATCTAGATTTTGGTTCTTTTTCACCTTTATTCTCATCTTTTAATAAGGCTACAATTCTAAGTCTAGCAATTTTAATAACTGTATAAACTAGTAGTAAGAAGTATATTCCTCCGAATAATAATACTGAGAAAACTATCGCTATCGGTGTTATACTGAAACCAAAGCTAACCCCCGCTGAGAATAATTTCAATAATACTAACAACATAAGTTTATCAAAAATTATTCCTAATCCAATTCCTAACACTATTGTAGTTACAGCGATAAAAATTGTTTCTAACACTAAGATTTTAGCTATTTGTTTTTTCGTCATACCTAAAACAGAATACAATCCAAATTCTTTTACTCTACGTTTTACTAAAAAACTGTAAGTATAAAATAGGAAAATTACAGAGAACAGCGCAATTACAATAATCCCGAAACTTAACACCTGTTTTGTCGCATCGATACCATTTGGAAGTTTGTCTAAATTATCTCCAAAAGCTAGAGATGATAGTATGTAAAATGACATTATTGTAAAAATTGCTGATAACACATAAGGTATTATAAATTTTTTATTTTTTACAAGGTTGTTTAAAGCAAATTTGCTATAAAAGAAGCTCATCTTACTCACCTGCCTGCATTAAAGTTAACGTGTCATTAATTTTTTGGAACATCTCACTCGTAGTCACATTTCCTTTTCTAAGTTCGTGGAAAACTACCCCGTCTTTAATAAATAATACACGTTTTGCACGAGCTGCTGTTTTCACAGAGTGCGTAACCATAATAATTGTTTGTCCCGCATTATTTAGTTTTTCAAATACTTCTAATAGTTGATCTGTTGATTTTGAATCAAGTGCTCCTGTAGGTTCGTCCGCTAAGATTAGAGCGGGGTTCGTAATAATCGCACGAGCTACCGCTACTCTTTGACGTTGACCACCAGATACTTCATATGGAAACTTATTGATTAACTTATCAATTCCTAAAGGTTTAGTTACTTTCTCTAATCTTTTTTCCATATCTTTATATTTTTTATTAGCCAGTACTAATGGCAATAGGATATTATCTTTTATAGAAAAATTATCAAGTAAGTTGAAATCTTGGAAGACGAATCCTAGATTGTCACGGCGGAAATTCGCTAAGTCTTTATCTTTCAGCTTACTTAAATCTAAATTGTTTAAATTCACATTCCCTGACGTTGCTTTATCGAATGTTGCGATAATATTTAATAAAGTAGTTTTACCACTTCCGCTTTCACCCATGATCGCTACATATTCACCATTATCTACTGCGAAATTTACATTTTTTAACGCTTCTGTACTTTGAGTACTTAATCTTGTCGTATAAACTTTTCTTACATTGTTGACTTCTAATAACATTTTTATCACTCCTGAATTCTTTTTATTTTATCTTATCTTCCTAGTTCGAACTTTTCTACAACTTCCTCGTTGTTTATATTTATATTCTACCTTACTTTTCTTACAGATTCTATCGATTTTCCTTACAAAAAAGCTCCCAACCTTACACTTTTGTAAGATTGGGATATTTATTACTCTTTATTTGATTTCAAAGAAGTAGTTCTACCTTATTTCCTGGGAAATTATAATCTTAATACATCTGTGAATCTTTGTTCAGAGTTGCTATCTAGTCTGTGCGTTATTAGAATTACCGTTAATTCTGAATTAGTTAATAGAAGTTCTTCTATTTTTTCTGCATTATCCTTATCTAAATTAGACGTTATCTCATCTAACAGCACTACTTTTTTCTCTCTAATAATTCCACGAGCTAGGGCTATTCTTTGTTTTTGACCACCTGATAAGTTCTTACCACCTTCTACAAGTTCTGTATCTAAACCGTCCTCAAGACTTGCTAAAAACTCGCCTAGTCCAACACTTTCTAAGGTAGCTTTAACTTTCTCGTCAGTATATTCATCACCTAGCGTTATATTGAATCTTAAACTTTCTGTGAAAATATAAGGTTCTTGTGGAATATATAACATCTTATCGTACAGGCTGCTCTTATTAAGACCTTCTAGTTCTTCTCCATTAAATTTAATTGCACCTTCGTAATTTTCTATTCTTCCAGTCAATAATTTTAACAATGTAGATTTTCCACTTCCACTTTCTCCGACAATCGCGTATTTTCCATGTTTATTAAATGAGTACGAAATATTTTTTAATACACTTTTCTCTTCATATTTATAAGAAACATCTTCTAATTCTATAGTCTCAATTTCATCATTTAATAATTTTTTACTTGTATCTTGGTCATTAATTGCCTTAGCCTCTTCTTTGAATTTCTCGAATTTCTCAAAGATTGGCACTACAATATTTAACTCTACCGTAATATTCATAATATTTCCTACTGAATTGAAAATCGTAGATGTTAGCGATTCTATCGTTAAAATAGATCCAAAACCAACAATATTTTTTAGCGCTAGTATTCCTGTTAGTAATACCACACCAACTTGCCCTACTAAATTTCCTAGACCTCCTAGGACACCTGCTAATCCGACACTTTTTCTTAGAGACACAGATTCTTTTAATACTTCATTAGAAGAACTTGCTACAATTTTTTTCAAAATTCCTAATTTATTGAAAGATAGTAAACTATCGAATCCCTGTAAGTAATTTGTATTTTTACTTATTAAGTTTTCTAACGAGCCTGAATATCTCTGAGCTTTATTCTGGATAGATTTTTGCGCAAGAGCTGGTAAAACTAATGTAAGAACACTCATTACTATAGAAAAAACGATAATCGACCAGTGAAATGCAAACAGTCCAACTATAGCTAAAAGCGTCTCTATAATTGCTGTAATACTTTGATAAAAATTGCCAAATCCTTTTTCCTCAACAATCATCAAATCGTTACTAAGCCATGATATGTAATCTCCGCTATTTTTCTTATTGAAATTAGCATAGTTATTTTTAGAAATTGCATCAACGACATCACATCGAATGTCAGTTATCATCTTTTGTACTACATAGTTTTCATACGGAATTTTTATATAAATAGAAACCAAATATAATAAAAACACTATACCTGCATAGGCTATATTATAGAAAAAGCCATCGGTATTCGACTTAATTAATTCGTTAAATCCATCCCCTATAAAATACGCAGCAACAACCTTACATGCTCCTCCAAAAATAATTAGTAAAAGTAACAAACTATTTTCTAAATATCTTTTCTTTAAATACTGCTTCATCTTTTCCCTCCTTATACCTTACTATTATTCTATCAAATAAAATAAACTTAAACAAGATAGTTTTCAGATAATTTCTTTTATTAGTTAGAAAATATCTTTTCTTTCATTATAATATATATATATCAAGTAGATTTAGTCAGGTTTATAGCTACCTTAATTTGGGAGTTTATCAATTTATATCCAGTCTCACTTGTTAAATTAAAAAATCCCCTCAAAAGTTAAATTCATAATCTAACTCTCAAGAGGATTCTTTATTGATTTTTCTTTATCTAATCCCTCAATGTATCTTCTTTCGGGAATGTAATTTCTACTCTAGTTCCTTTTCCAACTGTTGAAGAAATTTCAATATGATGTCCAAGTTTATCTAGAGTTTTTTTACATAAATACAAACCTAGACCACTCGATTTTTTTTCGTATCTTCCATTAAAACCTGTAAAACCTTTTTCGAAAATTCGAGGTAAATCTTCTTCTTTGATTCCTATACCCTTATCTTCTATAACCAGTTTATTATCACAGGTTTCTATAGTAATTTCTCCACCACTACTAGAGTACTTTACACTATTACCTAGTATCTGTTCAAAGGCGAAGCTTAACCATTTTTTATCACTTACAACGATTGTTTCATGTGAAACATAGTTTAATTTTATCTTTTTATTAATGAATATAGTCGCATATTTTTTTACACTATCTTTCACCACTTCATCAAGATTAATCTTAGTAATAACGTAATCTGATGATATGCTATCTAATCTTATATACGTCAGAACCATCTCAACATAGCGTTCTATTTTGAACAATTCTTGCTGTAAGATTTTTTGATCTACCTCTTCATTATCCAATAGAAAATTCATCGCAGCAATCGGCGTTTTTATCTGATGAACCCACATACTGTAGTAATCTACCATGTCGGTATTTTTTTGTCGATTTTCCTGGGTTAATTTTTCTAATTCTTCATATAATTTCTCTATAATTTTATGATAATAGTCTATTCTAATATCCAAACTTTTTGGCAGAGCGTCTAGATCATTTAGAATATTTTGCTCCAAGAAATTTAACTTCTTATAACTTTCTTTGTAATTAGCATAATCAGAAATGCTAGCTATAAGAGCTGCTAAAAAGCAAAAACTTCCTGTATATATTAGCGCCTCAAGTGGTAAATTATATAAGTAAAACATAATGAAAAATATAAAAATGAAAACTACAAATAAAATATAAACTTTTATGTTTTTCTTTAAATAACTTTTTAATATTTCCATTAGACGATATATCCTTTACCTTTTTTAGTCGTAATAAATTCATCTATTCCTATACTTTTTAACTTAGAACGAAGTCTGTTTATATTAACAGACAAAGTATTTTCATCTATAAAGTTATCACTTTGCCATAATGCTGTAATTATTTCTTCTCTCGTTACTATTTTTTCTCTATTTTCTAATAATACTGTAAGAATTTTACCTTCATTTTTTGTTAGTTCAACTAGATTATCTTGATACTTTACCTCGTCACGGCTCATATCAAAAATTACATCCTTATACACTACAAGATTCGAAGATCCGCTAAAATTATAAACACGACGGAGTAGGGCTTCGATTTTTGCCTTTAGGACAACTAACTTAAATGGTTTTTCTATAAAATCATCGGCACCGATATTCATAGCCATAACAATATTCATATCATCATTCGCAGATGAAATAAAAATTATAGGCACTTTCGACAATTTCCTAATCTCCTCACAGAAATAATAACCATCAAAGTAGGGGAGATTAATATCCATTAATACTAGATCCGGTGATTGTTCTACATATTCTTTAACTACATTTTGAAAATCTACAACCTCGTGCGTAGCGTACTGCCACTTTTGCAAATATCCAGCTATAGAATTTGAAATTATCTCATCATCTTCTACTATCATTATTTTATACATACTTTCACCCCTTAGCTACTATTATTACTAAAATTATATCATAAACATACCTCTTAGGATATATTCTTTTAAAAATTATGTTTTTCTATTATTTTTCCAAAAAATAAAAAGCAGAGACTGTCTAGGAAGGAGTTTATATGAAATTTTTGCGCTGCCTCGCTTCTATTTCATGCTCCTAAACAATCTCTACTCAAAAAGAGAAAATTGTGGATTAAGATATTTTTTATATGTTAGTATTAAAATAAATGGCTGTCAAGGGTTTTTAATAGTCTGTCTTAATCCACAAATTTTAATAAAATATTAATTATTTTAATTAAATGTTTCTTGTGGAACTTTTCTCTTAGATATTTTCTAATGCTAAACGTAAATCCTCAATTAGATCATCCGCATTTTCTAATCCAATTGATAATCTAACTTGCTGTGGAGTAATTCCTGTATATTGTAATTCCTCCGGACTTAATTGTCCATGTGTTGTTGATGCTGGGTGGATTGCTAAACTTTTCGCATCAGCTACATTCGCTAAGTTTGAGAAAATTTCTAAACTATCAATTACTTTACGAGCTGCTTCTTCTCCTCCAACAACATCAAATGAGAAGATTGATCCACTACCTTTAGGTAGGTATTTTTTAGCTAATTCATAATATTTGTTTCCTTCTAATCCTGGATAGTTGATTGATGCTACTTTAGGATGTTTTACTAAGAAGTCTATTACTTTTTGAGTATTTTCTACATGACGCTCTACTCGTAAAGATAATGTTTCTAAACCTTGTAATAATAAGAATGCGTTAAATGGTGATAATGCTGCTCCTGTATCACGTAATAACTGTGTTCTTACATTTGTAATGAACGCAGCAGGTCCTACATCTCTTGTATAACTTAAGTTGTGGTAACTTGGATCTTCATCAACTAATTGAGGGAATTTACCACTACCTTCCCAATCAAATTTACCACTATCAACGATAACACCACCGATTGATGTACCGTGACCTCCGATGAATTTAGTCGCAGAGTGAATAATAATATCTACACCATGGCTAAATGCATTAATTAAGTATGGACTAGCAAATGTGTTATCAACTACTAATGGAATTTTGTGTTTGTGAGCAATCTCAGCCCATTTTTCTAAGTCAGCAACATTTGCTAATGGATTTCCTAGTGTTTCTACAAATAGAGCTTTAGTTTTATCAGTAATTGCTTGCTCAATTTCTTCAAAGTTATCTGGATCAACAAACGTTGACTCTACACCATAACGTGGTAGGGTAAGTTTTAACAGGTTATATGTTCCTCCATATACTTTTTTAGAAGATACAATGTGATCTCCTGCATGCGCTAATGTTAAGAATACATATGTAGTTGCAGCCATTCCTGAAGCTACAGCTAATGCTCCAACTCCACCTTCTAAAGCGTTAATTCTTTCTTCAAAGACTGCAGTAGTAGGGTTAGTAATACGTGTATAAATATTCCCAGCTTTTCTTAATGCAAATGAATCAGCTGCATCTTGAGTATCATCAAAAACGAATGATGTTGTTTGATAAATAGGAACAGCTCTTGCTTTTGTATCTCCAACTGTTTGTCCTGCGTGTAATTGTAATGTTTCAAAACTAAATTTTCTTGTCATAATATTTTTTCCTCTTTTCTACGTCTCGATAAGTTATTTTTTATAAAAAAACACCTCTACTACATATTTACATATGCAATAGAGGCGATCATCTTAATTCGCGTTACCACTCTAATTTATACTAATCTTGCGATTAGTACCTTATTCAGTACATGTTTATACTGTGTGCTATATCGTGCAACCTACGTGTTTACCTATTAGATAAACAAAACTCTAAGACCATTTTCAACTAATCTTCACCATGTTACTTCACACCGACCAATAACTCTCTGTTGTAGCTACGTATTAATTTACTTATCTTTTCAACGTTTGTGTATTAAATTAAACTAATTGTACACCCGTTTTATATATTTGTCAATAACTTTTTTCAAAAAAATAAAACGTTTTATTTTTCTTCTATAAGATGTTAAAAGAAAAAATCATATAGAAATATTTTAATTTATTTATTATTTAGAAAATAAAAATACAGTAAAACTATTTATTTTAATTTAAGAAATAGTGATTTTGTAATTTTTTCAATTATAAAATATAAAAAGGGAAAACAGAGGATAAAAAACAAAGAAAAACATCAAGAAAAAGATGTAATAAATAAAAGAAACAACTACTAAAAAAAGAATGGAGCCTGCTAAAACGCAAAATAATAAATATAGTTAGTAAAAAAGAATAGAAGTAGCAAAGAAAATAATAAACCTAGATAACTTAAAACAGGAGTAATCAACATAGAAAAAATGGACAATCTGATTTCAAATAAAACAATGGCATACTAATAAAAACTATCATACTTTAATAATACACATAATAAAAAGAGTAGGTGAGGACCTTAAAAAAGATAGTAATCTCACATTTCTTTTAACAATTTACTACTACTAATCATATTTTACGTCTCTAATTATACTTTTAAACATATTTCTACACTTTATTTCTCTGTTCCTACTTTTTTTCCTTCAATCTAAATCATCATCCTTCTATCATTTTTATGATATAATAGCAGTATTAACACTCATATCACTATATGATTATCCCAGGAGGTTTATATGGAATTTACTAAAACAAATGATGGTTTCGTTAAATACGATGAAAATGGCAGAATTATCGCCGAAATCACCTATTTCCCTACTAATGACCCTAATGTTGTTGTCGCTGATTATACTTTTGTTGATCCTTCTCTTCGAGGGCAAGGTGTAGCAGGAAAGTTATTAGATGCTCTTGTTAAAGATATGACTGAGCAAAATAAAAAAATTAAACCAGCTTGCTCTTATGTCGTTAAAAAATTCCAAGAAGATTCTTCTTACGATTTTATTAACGCCGATAAATAACATTTAAAAAAGCAGAAAATTGATTTTTCAATTTCCTGCTTTTACTTTTTGTTATATTAATCGATATTATTATTTTCTTATTTAATTAATTTGTTATTGTCTTGTTAAAATTTTTAATTTTATTTAAAAAATAAATTATATTAGTATTCAATTATATGTAATTGTCCTTTGTCATACTCTGCTAAGAATATTTTAGATGTGTCTTCATATCCTAATTCTAATAAAGTTTCTTTTAACCATTCTTCTGTTTTATCCATCGTTTCTAATGTACTATGTTGGATAGTTCCATCAGTAATTACCGGATATTTAGGATTTTCCTCACCTTGTTGTATTATAATTAGTTGTCCATTTTGTTCTAAAACCGCTCTTTTTACTTTTTGAATACTATAAACACCTTGTGTTCTTAATTTAAAAGCTATGTCTTGTGCTGTTAAACCAGCTTTTCTTGTTGCTTCTACATCTATTTTTCCTTTTTTTATTATTGTTGTAGGTTCTCCGTCTATCATTTTTTTTAAGTATGAGTTATTTGTTTTTAACCACTTCAGACCTAATACCAAAATTATCCATATTAATAATATATTGAAGTATTGTAAAATAGAAATTGATGGACTATATATTACCCCTCCTAATATTCCCCCGAGTACATAGTTTTGAACTTGATCACTCGCTGAAGTTGGTGCTAAATTTCCTTTTCCTGATATATTAATTACTATTACAAGCGATAATAAACCTAAAGCTAGTTTTATTGCTATATCTATATATGAAAGTTGCATTATCTTTTCACCTCCACTTTTTCAACAATTGGTTCTACCAATTCTATTTTCTCTAGTAAATAATCACCTTTTTTTCCGTTACTTATTACTCTATAGTAGTTATCATCTATTTTTAAAAATGAATTTTCTATAGAGGCTTCACTATTTATATAGATATGTGTTTTGTCAATATTTAATTTTTCTGAAACTCCCTCAATAAATTCAATAGAGCTTTTATACTGATTAGCTGATATACTATTACTTTGATAATCACTTACTTGTATCCCGATTAATAAAAAGATACCTAATATCATTATGATAGCTAATTCTCTATACTTGCTATCTTGTCTATTTTTATAATACTTAATTAGTGATACTATTATTATTAATAGTAAGCATCCTCCTACTACATATGTTATAGTATTACTCTGATCTATTTTATTTAATAAATATTCATAAGAATAAAATTTCAAACCTATCACTCCTTTTGTTTTACGTGAAACATTTATATTATTCTATTTTTAACTCCTACGCTATTCTATCTTTATCATCTAAAATATTTTTTATAGATAATTTTGTTTTTTATTTTCATACAATTTTAAAGTCACTTAAATATTTTCTTATCGTATTGTTGTTTAAATGAGTATTCATTTATGAAAATTCTATGTTTTTAATTTTAGCAAAGAGCTAAATAGATTGTAAAATTTCATGTACAATCCACTGATTTCGAAGATATTTTATCATAGCTAAATGATGAATAACTAAATAATTGATATTTTCAGCAAAAAAGTAGGGTATTTCTCATAATCTTCATAAAAAGTAGTGAGTGTCATTGTCTCTACTGTTTCTCCCAGTTTTTCTAAGACATAAGAAATACCTTCATTTATATCATTACTAGTCGTCACTTTACTAGTTTTTCCATGTTCCCACTCATTTTTATAGCTTATTCTTTAAAAAACACGACCCTCTGCTATTCTCTTCATTACTTGCTATTATTTTTCTAATTTTGTTTTTCTTAGCATTAGCTCGCCTTTTTTATTCTAATAGGCCCATCACTTAATTTATGCTCTTTGTCCCGCATTAATATTCTTATAACCTGCATCGTTCTTCTAAGTGCCTCTAAAGCTGAGAATTCCCATCTCATCGTAGCTTCCATCATAAGTTCAAATGCATCTTTAAAACCTGTTGCTCTTTCTGCACCCCTAGGATCACCTATAAATAGTACATTATTTAGTGAAACTTCGTCTATTATCATTCTTTCAGGCTTGTATCCTATTAATTTGCGAAGAATACCCGCCAAGTATGGATCTATTATATTTTCTTTTTCCAAGTAATCTATATACTCATTTTCCGAATCAAAGATTGGTAACTTAATATTCCCGTGAACTAGATAATCTTTCTCTTCTGTTACTCTTACAACATCAATCACTCCAAACTCATCGAATTTAATGTAATCGATAGAATATTTTGTGTCCCATTCATTTACATCTTCTATATAAAATTTTGGTCCCATAAATTACCTCTTTTCTTAAAATTAATACAGGAATAACTTAAACCTATAATCTCATAGAAATTTATTTTTATTAAGTCACCCCCGCTAATTTTATTTTTTAATAAGTATTTTTAATCATTATGCATGATTTTAAATAAGATATTACTTTTGTCAGTCATGCTAAAGATAAAAATATACGTCATGGTTTAGCCACAACGCATATTATATTTTACAACAAATTGTCTTTTAATACAAGCTCTACAGGACAATGATCACTACCAAATATTTCATTGTGAATAGCTGCACTTTCTAAATACTCTTCTAAGTCACGACTTACTAAGAAGTAGTCAATTCTCCATCCTGCATTATTTTTACGTGCATTAAAACGGTAACTCCACCAAGAGTAGGCACCTGTTAAGTCTGGATTATAATATCTAAATGTATCGATAAATCCAGCATCTAATAACTTCGTGAATTTTTCTCTTTCTTCCGGTGTGAACCCAGCATTTTTCGTGTTTGATTTCGGATTTTTTAAATCTATTTCTGTATGAGCAACATTTAAATCTCCACAAACAACGACACCTTTTGTTTTATTTAATTCTAATAAATAGTTTTTAAAATCTTCTTCCCAACTCATACGGTATTCTAATCTCTTAAGCTCACTACCTGAGTTCGGTGTATACACTGTAATAAAGAAGAATTTATCGTATTCTAGGGTAATTACACGACCTTCTGTATCGTGTTCTTCAATTCCTATTCCATATGTTACATTTAATGGCTCATGTTTAGTGTATATAGCTGTTCCTGAGTATCCCTTACGTTCAGCATAGTTAAAATAGCTATAATAGCCATCAAATTGTAAATCTAACTGTCCTGCTTGCATTTTTGTCTCTTGTAAACAGAAGAAATCAGCATCTAATTGTTTAAAATCTTCTTCGAAATTTTTACCAACGATCGCTCTTAGACCATTGACATTAAAACTTATACATTTCATTTCGTTCTCCTTTTTATTTCATGTTTCATGTGAAACATTTTATTTTCCTAAACAGAATCTACTGAATAATTCGTTTATTAGTTCATCACCAGAGTTTTCCCCGATAACTTCTCCTAATAGATTGAATGTATTCGTATAGTCTATTAAGACCATATCTACTTCTAATCCTAATTCTGCAGCTCCGATAGCGTCATTTAAGCTTGTTAAAGCACGTTGAATAAGGTTTATTTGACGTGTGTTTGATAAGTATGTCGCATCTTTTGGACGAGCAGCTCCACCGAAGAATAGATCTCTGATGTTTTTCTCTAGTTCATCTATTCCTTTGTATGTTGTCATAGATGTTTTTATGATAGGGTGGTTGTACGCTAATTTTTCAACTTCAGCAATATCAATTTTCGTCTCTAAATCTAGTTTGTTTAATATTACGATAGTTGTTTTTCCTTCAGTTAATTTTAATAATTCTTTATCATCTTCAGTTAATTCTTCACTACTATTTAATAAGAATAATACTAAATCAGCTTTTTCTAAAGCTTCTTTACTACGTTTAACCCCGATTTGTTCCACGATATCGTCTGTTTCACGAATACCTGCTGTATCGATTAATTTAATCGGTACTCCTTTAATGTTCACATACTCTTCTAGTACGTCACGAGTTGTTCCTGCAATATCAGTTACGATAGCTTTATTTTCTTGTAGTAGGTTATTTAACAGCGAGCTTTTACCAACGTTAGGTCGACCAATAATAGCTGTATTTATTCCTTCTTTAATAATTTTTCCTTGTTTTGATGTTTCTAGTAGACTTTCTAAACTATTTCTAATACTTGTTGATTTTTCAAGAATAGTTTTTGTCGTTTCTATTTCTAAGTCATCATATTCAGGATAATCGATATTTACCTCAACAACTGTTAGTATATCTAGAATTTCAGCACGTAGACGTTTAATAAGCGTCGATAAGCGTCCTTGCATTTGGTTGTTGGCTATTTGACTAGCTTCATCTGTTTTACTCTTAATAAAGTCGATTACAGCCTCTGCTTGTGTTAAATCGATACGCCCATTTAAAAAGGCACGTTTCGTAAATTCTCCCGGTTCAGCCATTCTAGCGCCATGTTCTAAACAAAGTGCAAGTACTTTTTGAATAGTTACAATACCACCATGACAGTTAATCTCTATAACGTCTTCAGTAGTATAAGTACGCGGACCTACCATTTTTACAAGCATAATTTCTTCGATTTTTTCATTTGTAGCTGGATCAACTACATTACCATAATTTATAGTATGACTAGCTAGACTCTCTACCGTTTTACCTTTTGGCAGTCTTACTATTTTTTCAGCAATACTAAATGCTTCGTCACCACTAAGTCTAACAATACCAATAGCTCCTTCTCCTAGAGCAGTCGATATAGCGCAAATTGTTTCACTCATTATTCAAACTCCTTCTAATCTTTATATTAATTAAAAATTCATATCTTATTTATTATACACTATTCCTTTAAATTTTTCTCTATATACGACCAAGCTACATTTTATATACTTTTTACATACAAGGTTAGGGGAGGGACAACAAATTCAAAATTTTAAAATTTTATATAAAACTAATAGACGCAATGGTTTATTGATATCTAAGTTCTATTTTATGAAAGTTTTTTAGATATCTAATAAACTTTACAGGAAATTCAAAATCACGATTTTTTAGTAACAAAAAAACAAGTAGCCTGGATAAATCTCCAAACTACTTATTTTGACATTATTAAATTGAAAGGACGTTAGTAATAAATTAACTAGTTTTTCTCATTGATAAGTTCTATTTCTGAAATCGCAAATTCTAAATCATCTAAATCATACTCTTTTGGCAGTACACCACATGCTCCATTAGCAAATGCTTGTCTTTTATACACAGGTACTTCACCAACGCTACTGCAGATAAGCACTTTTGCACCAGGAAACTTCGTACAAATTTCCTTCGTCGCCTCTAAACCATCCATTATCGGCATACAAATATCCATCGTCACGAAATCTGGTTGTATCCTTCTATACATTCTCACAGCTTGTTCTCCATTTTCTGCAAAATGACACTTATATCCTGCTCGACTAACAATTTCTGCTCCACGACTTCTATAATATGAACTATCATCAACTATTAATACTGACTTCATTAGGCCTCCTATTTAGCTGTAATAACTAAATATCTGTGTGGCTCCTCACCACGTGATTCTGTTTCAACATTTTTAATTCCTGTTAAGGCATTGTGAATAATTTTTCTTTCAATGCTTGTCATTGGTTCTAATTCAACAGGTTTTCCGATTTTTTTAGATTTTTTAGCTAAGTTTAACGCTAATTCTTCTAATGTTTTCTTACGATTTTCTCTGTAATCATCACAATCAACTTCTATTCTGAAGTAGTGTGAACTGAATTTTTTAGCGTAGTTATTAACTAAAAATTGTAAACTGTTTAAAGTTATTCCACGTTTACCAATTATTAAACTAGTGTTTTCTTCTGTTTTAATATTTAAAGTAAAGTGACGATTACCATCTTCTCTAAAATCTACAGTCGCATCAGGATATCCCATCGCAACAACAATATTTTGTAGATAATTTACAATACGATCTTTATTTTTTACGATGTAATCTTCTCTTTTAGCTTTTTTAACTGGTTCTTCGTGTTGTTCAGCTTCTACAACAGTTTCTTCTACTGCTGGTTTTGTTTCTTCTGCATGAACTTCTTGGGCAACTACTTTTTCTTCAACAACTTCTTCTTGTTCTGTTGTTTTAACTTCAACTTCTTGTTCTTTTTCTGCTACTTTCTCAACTTCAACTACTTCTTCAGTAGCTTTAGCTAATTCAACTGCTTCTTCTTTATTATAATCTTCATCTAATGGAACTAATTTTACTTTTGCTTCTTTTTTGAATAAACCGAAAATACCTGCGCTACCACCTTCGATTACTTCAATTTTTACTGCATCTTCTGATAAAGCTAGGTCTTTTAATCCTTTTTTAATAGCCTCATCTACAGTAACTCCAACATAATAATATTCTTTTTCCATTCTTAACTCCTCTTCGCTTTCATAAGTTTTGATCTTTTTAAAACATGATCGATGCTGCTGCCGAACTCTAAGAATGGCATTTCTTTAGCACCAGGTCTTGCTATCACTATAATATCATAGTTTTTAACAAATTCTTTTCTTGTTTTAAAAGTTTCTCGTATATATCTTTTTATTTTATTACGTTCAAAGGCTTTTCCTAATTTTTTACTAACAGAAATACCTAAACGCATATGGTCTAAATTATTTTTTTGATAATAAATAACAAACTGTCTATTCGCAAAAGATTGTTTTTTTCTTATAATATTATCAAAATCTTGACTTCTTTTTACTCTATATTCTTTTTTCATCTTAAAACCTTTCTTAACACTAATATTTTAACAGTTTATTTAACTTTTTACAACTATCTTTCTTATTTTTTAGGACTATCTAATAAAAAAAGGGTACCACTTTCGTGATACCCTCTGTGCAAACATTAAGCTGAAAGAACTTTTCTTCCTTTAGCTCTACGTCTTGCTAATACATTTCTTCCGTTTTTAGTGCTCATTCTAGCTCTAAATCCGTGTACTTTTGAATGTTTTCTTTTATTTGGTTGATACGTACGTTTCATTTTGTCCTCCTCGAGTTTTCTTTTCTTTACTTAGATAGATGTAATAACTGAATTAGTTTAACATATCTAAAATAATTTATCAAGTAAAAACCTCATTTTTTCTAAAAAAAATCTAGACAGATGCAAATATACTATAATTAATAACTTAATATTATCACTAATTATGATTAAAATTCTTGTTTCTTTCATTATACATAAAAATAAGGGAGTGACTCAAAAATCGTAATTTTGATTTGTCGAGTCACCCCCACACAGTTTATTAGATATCTAAAAAGCTTTTATGAAGCGAATTTAGATATCAATAAACCACTGCATCTACGAGTTTTCATATACACTTCGTAAAAATTTAGGACCTTTTTATCAGCCCTTGTTGTTAATAATCTGTTAATATTTTCTTCTCAGTATAAGAAAATATTTAAGTATCTCTTTTAAACAGTTTTCCACAATTTATTATAAGTTATCCACATATCTTTGTTAATAACTTTATTAACATCTAGAAAACATTTTCTTTTTTCTTAAGTTTTTAACAGTTTTATAAAGTTATTCACAATTTCACATTTAAAAGTTATTCACAGGTGTGAATTGTGTGTGAAAAACTCTTTAAGTATATTTATAGCAATCTTAATAGGTGTTAAAAAACTATTAAATCTTATTATAAATTTCCCTTATTTCTTTTCTTTTTAACATATTCACAGCTTTTTCTTAGTTTTTTATTCACATAGTTAATAACTTCTGTTAACAACTTGTGAATAACTAATATTTTATTTTATTAACAATCTATGTTATAATTATTTATATATTTTTTTAAGGAGGTATTTCATTGAGTAATTCTAATTTCTTATGGGAAATTATTCTTCGTGAACTAAAAAGTACCGTTGATCCTCATGTATTTGATACTTGGTTTTCTGGTGCTTCTATAGATAACGTCGATTTTATGAAAAAATCTATCGTTATTACTAGTAAAGAAGCTCTTATTTCTCAATTTATTCAAGGTGCTTATGATCAAAAATTAAAAGAAATACTAAAGAAAAATACTGGATTTGATTTTAATATAGACTATACTTCCCTTGACACTGATATTCCTCTAATTACACCTCATGTTGTTGATGAAAAGCCAGCAGCTGAAAATCTAATTAGACAGAATTTTCTTCAAGGTGATAAACCTTCTGGAGCTCAACATTTTTATCAAAAACAAACTTTTCCTCTAGAAGACTATAAACATCCTGTCCCTAATAAAAATATTACAGCGAGTAAAAAGAATCCTACGCTTAATAAAAACTACACTTTTGAGAATTTTGTAGTAGGGGAAGGGAATGCTTTTACACATAATATAGCATGGAACGTTGCAGTTTCTCCTGGTGGTATCTATAATCCTCTATTTATCTACGGAGGTGTTGGATTAGGAAAAACTCACTTACTTCACGCTATTGGTAATGAAATGGAAGCTAATTTTCCTGATTTTAAAATTGAATGTATTTCATCTGAGAAGTTTTTAAATGAATTTCTTGCTTCTATTAAACCTATGAAAGATAAAAACAACTATACTAATGCGGATGAAGACTTTAGAAGAAAATACCGCGATGTTGATGCTCTTTTAATCGATGATATTCAATTCTTATCAGGTAAAACTGAAACACAAAACGCATTTTTCCATACATTTAACGAACTACAGATGAATCAGAAACAAATCGTCCTTATAAGTGATCGCTCTCCATCTCAACTTAATGATTTGGAAGATAGATTAGTTACTAGATTCAGTCAGGGGATAACTGCGGACATTACACCTCCTGACTTCGAAACACGTATGGCAATTATTAAATTCAAATGTGAACAGTTCGATATTAAACTAGATGAAGAGACACTTACTTATATTTCTAGTAATGTATCATCTAATATAAGAGAGCTTGAAGGTGTTCTTAAACGTATTAAGTTCACTGCAACTTCTAAACATGAACAACCTTCACTTAGTATTGCCGAGGAAATACTAAAAAGCGCGAAAACTTCACCTAGAAAAAATATCTCACCTGAGAACATTATTAATGTTTGTGCCGATTTCTATAAAATCAAGGTTGATGATATTCTTTCATCTTCTCGTAAAAAAGAAGTCGTCCAGGTTAGAAATATAGCTATCTACTTATGTAGGGAACTTACTACATTATCATTCCCTTCTATAGGTGATTGTTTTAATAAAGATCATACTTCTATTCTTTATTCATTCAATAAAATAGCAAAACTTAGCAAAGATGAAAATCCTGAAATTTTTGAAGATATAGAAGTAATAAAAGAACGTTTAGGAAAAATATAAGAGGCTGTTAAAATCTACTAAAGATATTAATATGTTTTTTCACAAGTTATTAACAAGGAAAAATTCATTATTTTTGAGTATTCTTTAGTTTTCCACAGTTTTTACAGGCCTTATTATTATTATTTTATTAAATATATATTATATATAAGGAGAAAAAATGAAATTTACTATAACTAAATCAAATTTTCTTGATGGCTTAAATCACGTATCAAGAGTAATTGCCCCTAATTCTCTTTTTGAAATCTTAAAAGGTATTAAAATAGAATTAGAAAAAGATAAACTTATATTAAAAGCAAGTGATTCTTTAGTATCTGTAGAATATTCTGTAGATAGTTATGAAGATGATAAAGAAATTATTACTATAGAAGAAGAAGGACAAGTAGTATTACCTTCTCGTAATTTTATAGAAATAATTAGAAAAGCACCAACAGATTTAATAGAGATAGAAACAGTTGGTAACAATATTTTAGTTAAATCAGGGAAAAGTGAATTTAACGTAAAAGGATATGATGCTAATGATTATCCAGAATTTCCAGTTATCTCTAAAGAAAATAGTCTTAAATTAGAAGCTAATGTTTTTAATGATATTATTAAAGAAACAGTATTCTGTACAGCACCTAATGATCAAAGACCAATTCTTGAGGGGGTTAACTTCTCATTAAGTAACAAAATCTTAACAGCTACAGCAACTGACTCATATCGTCTAAGTAGAAGACAAGTTACACTAAATGATGAAGATAGTAATAAAGAGTTTAACTTAATTATTCCTAGAAAAGCTCTAACTTATTTCCAAAGAATGATAGAAAATGGAAAAGATCAAGTAGAAATCTTCTATGAAAATAATAGAATAGTTCTTTACTACCAAAATGTAGTTTATACAGTATTATTAATTAGCGGAAACTATCCAAATACTAATAAACTTATTCCTACTGTTTTTGAATGTACATTCGTAGCGAACAGTAGAGAATTCTTCAGTGCAGTTGATAGGGTTGCATTAATGAGTAGAGAAGATAAAGATGATATTATTAAATTAGTAGTAACTGATAATCTATTAGAAGTTTCTTCTCAATCTAAAGACTTAGGAAGTGCAGTGGAGGAATTAAAAGTTTCTTCTACATTAGAAGATGAAAAATTCGAAATTTCTGTATCTGGAAAATATCTAAAAGATGCGGTATCTGCGGTTGCGGCAGAAGAAATTATCGTTAAGTTCTCAGGGGAACTAACAGCGTTTATTATTCAACCAAGTGATTACCACAGAGAAATTATTGAATTAATTCTACCGGTAAGAACTTACTAATAATAAATAGGGGAAGCGGATTGAAATAAAAAAATCCGTAAAATCAATTATTAAATTTAAAACGTAATGGTTTATAGATAAGGGGATGACCCAAAAGTACTAAATTTAAAAAAAGTTTACAAGAAAACTCTTAGACACAGTGGTTTATTGATATCTAAATTCGCTTTATGAAAGTTCTTTAGATATCTAATAAACTGTGCGGGGGTGACTCGACGAAATAGATTTCTACGAAATCACGATTTTTGAGTCACTCCCAATAATTTTTAGAATATCTATTAACTATACGGGGGTGACTTTGTAAATATGATTTATATAAAATCAGTATTTTTGAGTTACTCCCTTTTCAAGGTTAAATTAGGAGGAACAATGACAAAGAAAAAGAGTAGTATTTTAGTTTTACTAGGTGTTATCTTTTTAGGACTTATCCTTAGAACACCTATTACAGGAGTGGGGGCAATCGTTGGACCGTTAAAATCTATCTTAGATATTAACAATACGGTTGCTGGATTTATCACAACAATACCGTTAATTGCCTTTGCAATATTTAGTCCAATGATGGCAAAACTGGCTAATAAAGTAGGTTTAGAAAAAACTATATTATTAGCTGCGGTAATTATTTCTGTAGGTTTAGGATTTAGGTTCTATATTAATACTTATGTATTCTTTCTTACGACATTTATCGTAGGAGTAGGAATAACAGTAGGTAATGTATTATTACCAGGATTAGTTAAGAAATATTATCCAGAAAAACTAGGAGTTATGACTGGGTTTTATGCGGTTGTTATGAATATCGGAGCTGCGGTTGCTGCGGGTATTAGTTATCCACTATTAAGTACAAATATTGGTGGCGAGAAATTCTCAACAGGACTTGCGGTAAATATTTGGATTGTGATTGCGGTTATTAATATCTTTATTTATATTGCGCTGTCGAAAAATAATGTAGTAAATGATGTTAAAGATACTCATGAAAAAGCACATGGATATTTTAAATATTCTAAAATGTGGACGATTATGTTGAGTATGGGATTACAATCTGCATTATTCTATTGTAGTGTTTCATGGTTTGCTGAAATTATGATTAGTAAAGATTTCTCACCGGAAACAGCAGGATTATTATTATCAATTAGTCAATTCGCTCAATTCCCATCTACTTTTATAGTACCGATTTTAGCGGATAAATTACACAATAAATTAATTATCCCTACAATAATTACTATTGGATATATCGTGTCACTTGTTGGAATGCTTTCTACAAGTGGAAACTTCGTATTAATGTTAACATTTATAGTTATCTTCGCGTTAGCTGGGGGAGGATCATTCTCATATGTTATGTATCTATTCTCAGCTAAATCAAGAAATGAAAGTGAAGCGGCTGATATCTCAGGATTAGCGCAATCAGGAGGATACTTGTTAGCGGCGGTATTCCCACCATTATTAGGATATATTAGGGATATCTCTGATTGGAATAAAGCACTATATGTATTAATAGCGACATCAGTTGTATTACTAGTGACATTAATTCACTGTAGTTCAAAAGGAAATATTATAGAAAAATAATAAATAAGAGTAACTAACTAGCTATTTCTGTGAAAATAGTAGAGCTTAGTTACTCTTTTTTTATAATATTAAATTTTCATAAAGAAAAGTTTAAAGAAACAAAAATAAGTATATGAATAATACAGTAAGAAGAAGTAATTGATATATTATATAATATATTAATCTATTGTAAATACAGTTTAGAGAAAAATAATAGTACAAGAATAAGAATTTTAATAAAAAATCAAGGTGTTTTGAAAAAAATTAAAATAAAATTGAAAAATTATCTTATAATATAAGCATAAGCAAAAATTAAGAATAAAAGAAGAAAACGTTTTAACTAAAATTGAAATAATACATAATAAATTGTAAAAAATATATGAAAATTTGTTTAGATTAATAACAAGATAGTATAATTCAAAGGGATAAAAACACTTTCTTTTTTTACAATAATGTGATATAATTCTAGAGGAAATGAGATATTTATACTTTAATTTAAAATATTATAGTATTTTGTTTCATAAATATAAAATAGTAAAAATAATTACTTTAAAATATCTAAAATTATATATAATAAACGGAGGTTTTCTTATGAAAGCGAAAAACAGAAAAGTTGTTTTAATAGGAGCAGGAATGGTAGGGATGAGCTTTGCTTATCAATTATATTCAAGCGGACTTTGTGAAGAACTAGGATTAATTGACTTCTTCGCTGAAAAAGCTGAAGGTGAAGCAATGGACCTTAACCACGGTGGAGCTTTAGTACCACCTATTAAAGTAACTTCAGGTGGATACGAACAATGTGCTGATGCAGACGTAATCGTAATCGCTGGAGGTCTTCCACAAAAACCAGGTGAAACTCGTCTTGACTTAGTTGACAAAAACATGAAAGTTGTTAAAGATATGTCTGAGCAAATCGTAGCTTCTGGATTTGATGGAGTTATCGTTATTGCATCTAACCCAGTAGATGTATTAACTAACGCTTTACAAAAATTCACTGGATTCCCAAGAAACAAAATCGTTGGATCAGGAACTACTCTTGACTCTTCAAGATTCCGTTACATCTTAGGAGAAAGATTAAACTTAGCACCAAGCAGTGTTCGTGGATATATCATTGGGGAACACGGAGACACTCAACTTGCTGCATGGAGTAACGTAAATGTTTACGGAAAACAATTCGACAGATTCTTAGAAACTTCTAAATTTACTAAAGAAGACTTCGCTGATGTAGAAGAAAAAGTTATGCGTGCTGCTTACGAAGTAATTAACCGTAAACGCGCTACTTACTACGCAATCGGTCTTGCTTTATTCACAATCGTTAAAGCTATCTTACGTGACGAAAACGTTGAGCTTGCAGTAAGTGGATACTGTGACGGACACTACGGAATCGACGGATTATACATCGGAACTCCAGCTATCGTTGGACGCGAAGGTGTTCGTGAAGTTGTTGAATTAGAATTAAACGAAGATGAAAAAGCTAAAATGCTACACTCTGCTAAAGTATTAAAAGAAACTTTAGACAACGCATACGCAGCTTTAGAAGCTTAATTCAATTAAAAAATTATAGAAGAATTAGATTCAAATCTTTAATTTAAAGAAGAATTTAATTCTTCTTTTTTTTGTGGAACTTAAGCAAAGGAAATACCATATTTATAAATAAGTAAACGTTTTTTGAAAATAAAAAAATATGAATAATTTTGTTTTCAAGTACTAGACTTATATTAAAAAATTTGTTACAATATAAAAGGATGAAAAGGTTTTAAAAGTTATCAAAATAAATTAACAATAAAAAAGTAGAGGAGATAAACTATGACAATAACGATATATGACGTAGCAAAAGAAGCAAAAGTATCGATGGCAACTGTATCTAGGGTTGTTAATAATAATCCTAATGTAAAAGAAGATACAAGACTACGTGTCCAAGAGGTTATTAAGAAATTAAGATATACACCTAACGCTGTTGCCAGAGGACTTGCTAGTAAGAAAACAACAACAATCGGTATAGTATTACCAGATATAGCAGACTTATCTTCTGCAGAAATAGTAAGTGGTATTGAATCAGTAGCTAATATGTATAAATATAACATTATCTTAGCTAACTCATGTGACGATCAAGAAATCGAAAAAAATATTTTCGCTTCATTCGTAAGTAAACAAGTAGATGGAATCATCTATTTAGGACACTCATTATCAGATAGTTCTAAAAATTATCTACAAGATATTCAAATACCGGTAGTACTAGCTGGGAATTTAGGAACAGATTCTGAGTTTTATTCAGTAAACATTGATTATGAAAAAGCAGCATATGATATTACAAAAGAATTTTTATCAAAAGGTACTAAGAATATTTCATTAATAATAGATAAATACGAAAGTCAAAAAACTCAAAGATTAATCAAAGGTTACAAAGATGCCTTAGCATCAGAAAAAGTAGAATTTAAACCTCAAAATATAATTGATGGATATAGAACATATAAAGAAAGTAATAAACTATACAAAGCTGTAAGTAATATTGAAGCAGAAGTTGTAATTACAATGTTCGACGAAGTAGCACTAGCAACTATGCAACAAGCACTAGATCTTGGAATGAGTATCCCAGGTGATTTACAAATTCTTTCATTAGAAAATACAAAACTAATTAATATGACAAGACCAAAAATTTCATCTGTATTCCAACCAATTTTTGATATAGGTGCAGTTTCTATGCGTGTCTTAACTAAGATTATCGATATAGAAAAAGCAAAACGTAAAGGTGAAGAAATCGATGAAGAAGAGTTAGCAGAACTGAAAGCTCAAGAAAAAGAGATGAATTTACCTTATAGAATAGTACATAGACAAACAACAAAATAAAAATAAAAAAAAACATATTTTATAGAAGAAAAAGTTTAGAAATAGAAAAAATGAAATTTTCTAAACTTTTTTTTCATTTTCTATTGACATAATGTATAAGTGATGATAGAATAATAAAAGTCTTCTGATAGAGAAGACGAACAATCAAACATTAATCAAAAACAAATGTTAAGAAATTTTAAAAAAACTCTTGACAAAAGAAATTGATAATGTTAAAATAATAAAGTCTTAGAAACGAAGTAAAACTTCGAAAAAAACTTTTTAAAAAAATAAAAAAAGTTCTTGACAAAGACTTCTAAAAATGTTAGAATAGTTTAAGTGTTGAAGAAACACTTAAGGTTAAAAATTAAATAATGCGGGTGTAGTTTAGTGGTAAAACCTCAGTCTTCCAAACTGATGTTGTGAGTTCGATTCTCATCACCCGCTCCATTA
>NZ_JAPWCC010000020.1:0-41049 GCF_041433735.1 Gemella sp. 20925_1_85
TAAGTTTCCTTAATTTTGAGTCTATAAATTCTATACTAAAACTTTATCGTTTTCTTTTCTCTCTCTTGGAGATTGACGAACACTTACTTCGATTTTTCCTTTTTTGTTTAATTCACGTACTTTTAATACTGCCCACAATTGAGCTGCGATAAATAGTGATGAATATAAACCAAAGATTAATCCAATAAGTAATGCTACGTTGAATGAGTAGATTGAACTACTTCCTAATAACAACATAACTACTACTGTGATTATAACTGTTAATACCGTATTGATAGAACGAGTTAATGTTTGTCTTAATGATACGTCTACAAGTTTGTAAATTTGTTCTTTTGATGTTAATACTTTTTCATGACGCATATGTTCACGAATACGGTCGAATGTAACGATAGTATCGTTAATTGAGTAACCTACAATCGTTAATACCGCAGCGATGAATGTGATATCTATTTCTAAGCGTAATAAGCTCGCGATGAAAATGATAATACATACGTCATGCAGTAATGCAATAACACTTGTAAGTCCCATACGCCATTCGAATCTAAATGCTACATAGATGATGATACCTATAGATGCATACATTAATGCGAATAATGCATTTTTAGCTAATTCTTTACCAATTACCGGAGATACAACACTCAGGTTAGCATCTTTTTCATATTTTTTAGCAAAGTATTCTTTTATTTCAATTGATTTATTTTGTTCAAAGCTCTCTTTAGAGTGAACTGTTGCTTGTTTTTTATCTGGTGATAAAACTATTTTTTCATCTTTTACTTTTAAGTTATTTAAGTCTTCTTGAATTTTTTCTACAGATAATTCTGTGTTTGCAGCTACGTCTATACGAGTACCACTAGAGAAGTCAATTCCTAGGTTTAGTTTATTCATTCCTAATGAAATAGATCCTGCAATCATGATTGCTATACTTAATGCAAAGAATTTCTTCATGTGCTTAGTGAAGCTTAACCATTCAAATTTTGTACTTAAGTTAAGTGAATTTATACCAAACTTAGTTTCGTGAATACTCTTCTTGCTTACACCAAAGTATCCTGGGTGTTTGTTAAAGATATTAGAGTTTACTAATAAGCTAAGTAATAATCTAGTACCGAATACTGCAGTTATAAAGCTGACAAGAATTGATAATAGTAACATTGTCGCGAAACCTTTAACACTACTTGTACCAAAGATGAATAATACTACTGCAGCGATAACTGTTGTGAATTGTGAGTCGAAGATTGTCCATAGTGACTGTTTAGCTCCATCTAAGTATGCTTTTTTCAATGGATATCCAGCACGCACTTCTTCTTTAATTCTCTCGTACATGATGATATTAGCATCGACTGCCATACCAACCCCAAGAATTAAAGCTGCAATACCAGGAAGTGTTAATACCCCTGAGATCATGTTGAAGAATACCACTGTAATATACACGTAAGCAACCATCATTACGCTGGCTACGAATCCAGGAACACGATAAATAACTAACATGAATAAACAGATAATTGCTAACGCGATAGCACCTGCATATACCGTTTGATGTAATGCATCAGCACCAAATTGAGCTCCTACTGAGTTAGAGTAGATTTCTGTTAATTTAACCGGTAAAGCACCTGAGTTTAATAAAGCTGCCATTTCTTTAGCTTCTTTAACAGTAAAGTTACCAGTTATTTGAACATCTTTAGAGTTAATAGTTTGAGCAACTTGTGGTGCAGAAACATATTTAGGTTTCTCTTTAGCAGCTTCAGCTTTGAATGAATCTCCTTCATTGAAGTCCATCCAAATAACCATTAAGTTTTGACCTTGACCACGTTTGCTAATTTCTGATGTAATATTACCGAATTTATCAGCATCTTTTAATTTTAAGTTAACATCTGGTTTATTGTTTTGATCAAAGCCTTGAGAAGCTCCATTTTCTTCTAAATCAGAACCGTCTAATAGTACTTTATCGTCAATATCACGAATAGTTAAGTTCGCTTGTGTTGATAAAACTTTACGAGCTGATTCTTGGTCTTTAACACCTGCAAGTTCAACACGAATTCTGTTTCCTGATTCAACAGTGATAACAGGTTCACTTACCCCAAGTATGTTAATACGTCTACTAATAGTATCTGCAGTTGCTTTAACAGCTGCTTCATCTATAGTTTGACCTTCTTTAAGAGGTTCTACTTGGTATAGTACCTCAAATCCTCCTTGAAGATCCAGTCCAAGATTTACTTTTTCTGCATTAGTTTTAGATGTTAATCCTATTGAAGTAAGAATAATAATAACTAATGACAAGAAAGCAATTATTCTACTGAACTTTTTCTTCTCATTTCTTCTTCCTCTCATGAAAGTTCTCCTTTATTTTATTTTTCATTGTACAATTTATAGTAATCAAATATAAAATTATTTATATGTAAATCGCTATATAGGTAATTAATACGCTACCTTCTAATTTATCAAATTTTCGCTAAGTTATCAAGTATTTATTTAATTTTTTTATAATAATCTTCTACATATTTAATAACAGAAAAATCATTATTATTTCCAATAACTTCATCACACATTTTTTGAATTTCTTCTTTAGCATTACTTGGACAAACACTCCATCCTGCTACGTCGAACATTTCTTTATCGTTAAAATTATCACCAAATACTACACAATCTTCGATTGGAGAATTATAATATTCAGCTAATTTTTCAATCGCTGTTCCTTTATTACATCCTTTAGGCATAATATCGAAGAAATCAGTCGCCGAGAATGTTCCATCTACTTCTAGAACTTTACTTACCTCATTAAAGAAATTCACTACTTTATCATGATCTTTAGCAATCATCATAATTTTTTGACAATCTTCTTTATTTTTCTTGATTTCACCTATAATGTCATCATGAATATACATTGGCGTTTTCAGTTCCTCTGGCATATCCGCTTCAAGTTTCTTCATTCGAGCCATACTAAATGACAAATGATTACAATAAATATAATTTAATGTATACACGTGAAATTCTATCTCATCATCATTTAGTTCTTTAAACATGCTGTAAATTTTTTCAATTTCTTCTATTTTAAAACTCTTTTGATAAACTATTTCACCTGTTGATAGATTTCTAATTAAACTTCCATTATTAGAAATAACTACATCGTTCATCCCTAAGTTGTAATAATAATGCTTAACCGCAATATCAGGTCTTCCCGTGGCAATTATGAATTTACTTCCTTTATCTTGCAGTTTTACTATTACATCTTTCGCATTTGGTGCAACTTCTTTTTTATCATTTAAAAAAGTTCCATCCATATCAGTAATAAACCATTTCATTAGTTATTTTTCTCCTTTGTGAAAACTAAAAATTTACTAATAACATAATTAGCAACAAGTACTACAAATTGAATAATAAATTTACTTAAATAGGCATTCATTCCTAAGTAAATGAATAATTCTACTCCAAATACTTCTATAACAAGCGTAGATAATCTAGCTGTAAAGAATTTACTAAGTTCATAAAATACTTTCTTAAATCCTGCAGCCTTTGAATTAAATACGTACTTAGCATTAACAAAATATGCAAATAAAATTGATAATGTTATAGATATTAAATTCGCTGGTCTAACTTCCATCCCATAATAATACAAAATAAAGTATGTGACAACATTTACTAGCGTCGTACAAACTCCAAAGAATATGTAGTTAACTATACTTTTGTATTTAGGTTCTTTGTAAAGATCCAGCATTTTCTTTATTAAATTTCTCATGCTATCCTCTTTATATTAAAATTTTGCCAACACTTAATTATATACCTATAAGCAGTTTTTTTCAAATTTTTACATGTAAAACTATAATAACCAAGTAACCTTTTTTGTTTAACTAAAACATCTATATAATTAGAAAAATTAAAGAGCATCTCAAGAAATGATTGAGATACTCTTATTTTTTTAAAGTTTACTAAATAGTTTTACATCTGGATATTTATCGCTGAACCAGTTCATTGCGAAATCATTTTCGAATAAAAATACATAGTTATCGTATAAATCTTTAACTAAGATACTTCTTGAACTTGACATGTTTTCGTTAATTGATTCTTCATTTTCAATCCAACGAGTAGTTTTTTGTCCAATACGTTCCATTATTACTTCTGTATTGTATTCATTTTTCATACGGTGCTCAAATACTTCAAATTGCAGTTGACCTACAGCTCCTAAGATGATTTGATTCGTATGTAATGTTTTATAGTATTGAATAGCTCCTTCTTGTACAAGTTGTTCAACACCTTTGTGGAAGTGTTTTTGTTTCAGTACGTTTTTCGCAGAAACTTTTACGAATATTTCTGGCGTGAATGAAGGAAGTGCTTCAAATTCAACTTTTTTATTTTGATAAAGTGTATCACCGATTTGATAGTTTCCACTATCATAAAGACCGATAATATCTCCCGCATAAGCCACATCTACAGTAGCTTTATCATCTGCCATGAAGTTAGTTGAACGTGAAATTTTTAATTTTTTTCCAGTTCTTGCTAAGTTTACATCCATACCACGGTTGAATTCACCTGAACATACACGTAAGAATGCGATTCTATCACGGTGTTTAGGGTCCATATTTGCTTGGATTTTGAAGATAAATCCTGAGAAGTCTTCTCCTGTTGGTTGAATATCTTCTTCATTTACTCCACGACGCCCTTTTGGTGTTGGTGCATTGTCTACATAGTAGTTTAAGAAACTTTCTACACCAAATGATGATAATGCTGATCCGAAGAATACTGGAGTTTGTTCACCTTTTAGTTGTTTGTCATAGTCGTAGTCAACACCTGCTTCTGTAATAAGAATCATATCTTCTACACATTTTTGATACATAGTATCTTGAGCAAGTGGATTATCATCTACAATATTATACTCTTCGTCTAATTCTACGAAATCACTATCTTCTTTAAATGGTTCGATAAAATGATTTTTTCTATCCATAATACCGAAGAAGTTTTGTCCCATACCTACAGGAAGGTTCATCGGATATGTTTCAATTTCTAATTTTTCTTCAATTTCCTCTAGTAATTCTAATGGATCTTTAATCTCACGGTCAACTTTGTTGATAAATGTAAAGATTGGAATTCCACGCATACGACATACTTTGAATAGTTTTAATGTCTGAGCCTCAATCCCCTTAGCTCCGTCAATAACCATTACGGCACTATCTACTGCCATAAGTGTACGATATGTATCTTCTGAGAAATCTTCGTGCCCTGGTGTATCTAGGATATTGATAATTTTGTTATCATAATCAAGTTGCATTACTGATGAAGTTACAGAGATACCACGTTGTTTCTCAATATCCATCCAGTCACTTTTTGCATATTTTCCTGTCTTTTTACCTTTTACTGTTCCTGCTTCACGAATTGCTCCACCGAATAATAGTAATTTCTCTGTTAATGTCGTTTTACCAGCATCGGGGTGAGAGATAATCGCAAATGTTCTTCTTTTTTCTACTTGTTCTCTAATTTTTTCTACCACGTTATTTTCCTTTCAATTTTTTATTTAATATTAAATTTCTTTTTCGCTTCTTCTACTGCAACTATTGGATCTGAGTGCCAAACTTTTTTACCGCCTTGAAGAATCTCATAATCTTCACGTCCTTTTGACGCTAATATCACCACATCTCCAGGTTCAGAAAGTTCAATTATTCGTTTAACAGCATCAGTTCTAAACCATACTTTTTCATAATTTTTATGAGTCATTCCTTTTTCAATTGATCCCATAAGAACTTCCACATCTTCATCACGAGGACTATCAGTTGTAATAACAACATAATCTGCTTCTGAGATAATTTCACCAATTAATGGTCCTTTAGAAATATCACGTCCACCACCCATTCCAGTTACAAGAAGAGTTCTTTTTCCTTTTCTCATCTCACGAGTTGCTTCTAATAATTTTTCATATCCGTCTGGAGTATGTGCAAAGTCACTAATAATATCAATTGGGAGATCATCTCCTAGGATTTCCATACGACCATAAAGTGCTCCCAGTTTAGGTAAGATACTAACTAGTTGCTCAACACTATAACCTTTTACCCATACAGCAATAAGAGCAGCAAGTACATTACTTACCATAAAGTCTCCGATATAATTAGTAGTACATTCAAATGTTCCTTCTGGAGAATTTAGTGTGAAACTTGTTTTATAAACTTTATCTTCTTTAAATTGTTTTATATTATAAGCATAAAAATCTGCTGTTTCATCTACTATCGAGTAGTTTATTTCTTGCTGGTATAAACATTTTGATATAACTTTATAATAACTATCGTCTTTATTTAAGACACCATATTTTGCTTCCGATAGATTATTTCCTAGTGTAGAGAATAATAAACTCTTATCATAAGCATAAGTCTGCATGTCCCCATGGAAATCTAAGTGTTCGTGTGTTAAATTCGTAAATATCGCAACATCGATATCTACGTTATAAATACGACCTAACGCCATCGCGTGTGATGATGCTTCAAATGCTAAATTTTTTATATTTTCTCGACGTAATTCACCTATCTGATTATGTAAAGTTACTACATCAGGAGTAGTGTTTCCGAAGTAAACAGGTTCTGCATCATTTTTTCCGAAACCATTTGTTCCTATATAGGCACTACTTTCTCCTAAAGTTCTCAACATATTATGTACCAACGTCGAGATACTTGTTTTACCATTTGTTCCAGTTACCGCAACAGTATGTACATCAGAACCTTCATTAATTTTCTTAGCTATCATACTAGCAATCTTTTCAATTTCATGTTCTTTAATAACGATCACAGCACAGTTTTCTACGTTATAATTTTCATAACGGCTCGCAATTACTAATGCTGCCCCCTGTTCAATTACTTTCTCTATATAATTATGACCATCTACCGTATATCCTTTTATAGCGACAAATACATCTCCTTTGCCTACTTTTCTAGAATCTTGAGATATATTATTTACACTTTCTGGTAAATTTCCATAAATAGTTTTTACTTTTATATTATCAATAATATCTAATATATTCATACTATCTACCTTTTTCTTATTTTCTAACTACTAAATTATACCACGCATGATACTAATACTCAACCAACAACGGTAATTATTTTATCTAAGAGCGACACAAAAATCATGATTTAGTAGAAATTGAGTTTATCAAGTCATCCAAGCAAAGTTTACTAGATATCTTAATAACTTTTAAAATGCCTATTTAGTTATCGAAAAAACACTTCTTCTATGAATTTTATTTAAACTATTTTAAATTTTGAACTTTAGTTATATTCTCATTTTTTATTCATTCTCTCTAGAATGACGACATTCTATTTCTGTTATGTTGATAATTAATAAAAACTAGTGTAATATATATAAGAAATCATTATAAAAAGAAACTAAAAGGAGCTACAATGGAACACGAAATTATTTCAGAAATTTTGACTCATATAGCTAATAACAACATTAATAAAATAACTTTCTCTAGTATTCGCAATAAAGAATTAGAACTTGATAAAGTTATTGGTAAATTAGTTAGTATTAAAGAAAGCATTAATCTACAGCTAGAATACAGATATAAAAGAATAATAAAACATACTAATATAGTTACTACTGATTCTTCAAATATCGAAAATACGGTTAAAGAACTTTTCGAATTAGCAAAAGATATTAATGTTGTTACCATAGATGAGAATATTAATATTAAAATTTCAAAAAAATTCAAAATTAGTATAAGTAGAAAGAAAACAGCTACTAAAACTATTTCATTTGAACATAATAAGAAAAAAGATTACTTCTTAGATGAAAAACAGAAATATCCATTTTTAATTGAGCTCGGTATTCAAAATAAAGACGGTAAGGTTGTTAAAAGTAAATACAATAAATTTAAACAAATAAACAAGTACCTTGAATTTATTAAACAAGCTACTACTCAATTAGATTCCAGTAAACAGATTACAATTCTAGATTTTGGTAGTGGTAAAAGTTATCTAACATTTTCTACCTATTATTATTTAACTGAAGTTCTTAATATGAATGTAAAAATTATTGGAATAGATCTAAAAAAAGAAATTATTGAACATTGTAATAATATAGCTGAAAAACTTAATTTCTCTAATCTTAGCTTTATATACGGTGATGTTATCGACTATGAAAATAAAGACGAGATAGATATGGTTATAAGTCTTCATGCATGTAACACAGCGACTGACATAGCTATTCTAAAAGCACTTGGTTGGAAAGCAAAAGTATTCTTTGCAGTTCCTTGTTGTCAAAAAGAAGTTAATAGTCAACTTAATGATGATTTTCTTCCATTTATGTTAAAACATGGGATTGTGAAAGAAAAATTCTCTACTCTTCTTACGGATTCTGTTCGTAGTGAAGTCTTAGAAGCATTTGGATATAAATCTGATATCGTTGAGTTTATCTCAGCTGAAAATACACCTAAAAATCAACTTATCCGCGCTTATAAAATGACAAATAATGTAGATAAAGATAAATTATCCAATATAGAAAAATTCACTTCATCTTTGAATGTGAAGATGTTCTTATTAGATGAAGCAAAAAAATTAATATAAAGTAAAAAGCACTAGCTCTTACTTGAGAGCTAATGCTTTTCTTTATTCTAAAATTATAGTTCACTAAAATCGTAAACTTTACCTTTTTGTCTATTTGGTAATACAGCCGCAATTACTAAGCAAATTACTGCAGGTACTAACCATTCTAAACTTTGAGCTGCTAGAGGAAGTTTTGCGATTAGACCACTTAAAGCTGCTACTTTAAATGTACTTCCTACTACAGAAAGAATAGAGATTAATGTAACTACTGCCATTGTTAATTGCATTCCTAATTTAGATAGTGCAACGTATTTGTTAACAATAACGATTAATACTAATGCAATTGTGATTGGGTATAAGAACAATAGCATTGGTACTGAGAATTGGATAACACTTTGTAATCCAACGTTTGCGATAGCAAATCCTACAACTGTGAATAATGTAGCATACGTTTTGTATGAAAGTTGTGGGAATTTTTTATTAAAGAATTCTGAAGTCGCCACGATTAATCCTACTGTTGTAGTGAAACATGTAAGAATTACCATGATTCCTAAGAACATACTTCCGAAGTTACCGAATAATTGACGAGCTGATTCAGATAGTACATATGCACCTTTGTTAACTTTAGGGTTAGCAAGTACATCTGCAGGTACTGCAAATTTATTACCCAATAATCCTAATCCAACGTATAAGATACTGAATCCAATACCTGTTGCAATACCAGCAATCCATACACTTGATAAAAATTCTTTTTTATCTTTAAACCCTAATTGTTTTAAAGCACTCATTGCAATGATACAGAATGCTACTGAAGCAAGTGCATCAAGTGTGTTATATCCTTCGATAAATCCTGTACCAAATGCTAAACCACTAGTAGCATAAGTTTTAGCAGCTTCTCCTGTTGAGTTGAATTTAGAAACTCCTAAAATTACTAAAATTACGATTAATAAAGCAAAAATAGGTGTTAAAACTTTACCTACACTATTTAAAATCTTAGTTGGGTTTACCGCTAATAAAAACGCACATACGAAATAAATAACTGTAAAAATTAATAACCATGGTAAACTACTTCCAGCTACAACTGGTGCTACTCCAATATCAAATGCTGTTGCTGCAGTTCTTGGAATCGCAAAAAGTGGTCCAATTGATAAATAAAGTAAAACTAAGTACGCTGTTGAGAATAATGGCGAAATCTTTTCATCCATCTCAGCTCCATAACCATTTGGATTAAGTGCTCCTACAATAAGTGTAACGATCGCTATACCTACTCCTGAAACAACAAATCCTAAAATTGCTGGCCAAAAGTTTCCACCTGCACTTACTCCTAGCGCTGGTGGAAAGATTAAGTTTCCAGCACCAAAAAAGATACCAAATAATAACAATCCGGTTAATAAACCTTTTTTCATATATAATATTTCCTTTCTTAATTTATAATAGTATTATTATAATACTATACCTTAATCAAAAAGGCAAACATTTTTTAAAAAATATTTTAGATTTTTTTTATTTTTTTAAGAGTTATCAGATAATTTTTAAAATAAAAAAGAAAACGAATTCAATTTTATACTTGAATTCGTTTTTTATTATTATACATGTAACCAAAGTAATTGTATTACGAATAATATAGCAAAGATATACATTAATGGGTGAATATCTTTCCATTGTTTTTTTGATAATTTTAATACTACATAAAAGATAAATCCAAATGCAATACCATCATTAATTGAACCTGTAAGTGGAATACCTACAATTGTTACGAATGCTGGGAAAGCTTCTGTAATATCAGCCCAATCAATCTTAGCAATACTTTCCATCATGAATGATCCAATGATGATTAATGCTGGTGATGTAATTGCTGGAACTGAAGCTAAGCTACTTGCAAGTGGGAATAAGAAAATTGAAATTACAACTAAGAAACTTGTTGTTAAAGCTGTAAGTCCAGTACGTCCCCCGTTAGCAACCCCTGCAGAAGATTCGATATAAGCTGAAGTTGGAGTAGTTCCGAATAGAGATCCTGCTAATGAAGCAAATGAGTCAGCTAATAAAGCTTCTTTTGCTTTTTCCATTTTTCCATTTTTAACTAATCCTGCTTGTGTAGTTACTGCTACCATTGTACCAGTTGTGTCAAATAGTGTTACCATTAAAAATGTGAAAACTATTCCGTATAATCCTAATTGTAAGGCATTAATACTTTCACTAACTGGATTATATAATAAACTTAAATCCATGTGAGGAATACCAAACACTTTTTCTACTTTTAACATTCCTGTGAAGTATGAAATAACAGCAACTACTGCCATCCCAATGAAAATAGCACCTTTCACTTCTAAAGCTAATAGAACAAGGATAATAAAGATACCTAAGATTGTCATATAAGCTACCGGATTTTTTAGATCTCCTAATGAAAGAATTGTGTGTGGATTTGCTACAATAAGAGCAGAGTTTTTAAGCCCTAAGAATGCGATAAATAATCCAATTGCTGCTGAAATCCCATGTCTTAAATTATTCGGGATCGAATCAATTAAACTTTCACGGAATTTTGTTGCCGATAGAATTACAAAAATAACAGCTCCTAAAAAACACGTTGCTAATAACGTTTTATAGTTATAACCTGATGTTGCAGCTAGTGTTGCGAAATATGAGTTTATTCCCATACCAGGTGCAACTACTATTGGATAGTTTGCTGCTAATGCCATAATTAAAGTACCAACTAAAATCGCGATTATTGTCGCTGTAAATACTCTATCTAAAGGGATACCTGCTGCTGATAATACAGCTGGATTTACTACTAAAATATAACTCATAGAGAAAAATGTAATTAAACCAGAAACTACTTCAGTTCTAGTATTAGTATTATTCTCTTTTAATTTAAAAAGACGTTCTAACATAAATAGAAAATTCTCCTTAGTTTTTATTAATGCCTAAGCACATAAATAATAATAAATCTTTTAAAAATAAAAGTCAAGAGTTTTTTTATCAGAAAGTTCATATTTTATTGTTTTTTCTATACTTATATACTTTCAACTAACGGAATTACCCTTTTAAATATTTCTTTTTTAATTTGTTTACATAAAACAAACTCGTTAAAACCGAACTTTGAACTTTTATATTTCCTTAATAATTCGAATTTAAAAAAATAAAAATTCTTTAAACACTATACTTCAAGAAGTAGCACTATGTCTAAAGAACTTAATTTTTATTCTTCACTGTTAGGAATGACTCCCATTAATTTTAGCAATTTATCCCATTCAAAAAGCATCTGCAAAGCATATAGTGCTAAAAATAGATAAAGCATCTTTGTAATTGGAAAATCATGATAATCTAAAAAGAAAAATTTTAAAAAAATTACGAATAATAGTGAAACAGAAGCTATCTTAAAATGTTTTTCTCCTGATACTTTAATATTCAAAAATATAATAACAATAGGAACTAAACTCAATCTTGCTAAATTTTCTAGTATATCCATAATACTACCTCCACATAATATAATTCGTATCCTTCATTTATAACACCTCTATACTAGCTCCTATTATATCAAAGAGTTAATACACTGTAAAACGTTTACATTTATAGCGCATGTATATTTAGTTCAATATAAAATAATATCACTAAAGAATCCTTTAAATTCCTTAGTGATATTTACTATATTATAATATTTTCGAGAAGAATTCTTTTGTTCTTTCTTCTTTTGGATTATCGAATATTTCCGATGGAGTTCCTTCTTCTAATACTACTCCCCCATCCATAAATATTACTTTATCAGCAACTTCTTTTGCGAAATTCATTTCGTGAGTAACTATTAGCATAGTTAATCCTTCTTCTGATAATTCTTTGATAACATCTAGTACTTCTTTTACCATCTCTGGATCTAGAGCACTAGTAGGCTCATCAAATAATAATACTTCTGGTGAATTAGCTAAGGCACGCGCGATTGCTACACGTTGTTTTTGCCCTCCCGAAAGACTATTTGGATAAACATCTTTTTTATCTTCTAATCCTACACGTTTTAGCAACTCAATTGCCTTTTTCTCAATATTTTCAGCAGTGTCGTCACCGAACGTTTTTGGAGCAAGTGTAATGTTTTCTAATACACTCATATTTGGGAATAAGTTAAAGTTTTGGAATACCATTCCAACTTTTTTTCTATATTTATTAATATTTTGTTTAGTAATATCTTCACCGTTGTATAAAATCTGTCCACTTGTAGGTGTTTCTAATAAGTTCACACAACGTAACGCCGTACTCTTACCACTACCACTTGAACCTAGAATTACGATTTTCTCCCCTTTTTCAACACTGATGTTTACACCTTTTAATACTTCTAATTTCCCGAATTTTTTATGTAAATCTTTTATTTCTAATAACAATTTCTTCACCTACTTCGTTAATTTTTTCTCTAAACGTTTTACCAATAGTGATAATATTGATGTAATTATAAAATATATTGCAGCAGCTACTAAGTATGGACCAAATGTTTGGTATGTAGCATTTTTTACAGTGTTTGCTGTAAACATTATATCTGCTACCCCTACAAAGTAAACTATTGAAGATTCTTTTACTAGTGAAATAAACTCATTACCTAAAGCTGGTAAACTATTTTTTAGAGCTTGTGGTAAAATGATTAATTTCATAGTTTGGAAATAACTTAATCCTAAAGAACGTCCTGCTTCCATTTGTCCTTTATCAATGGCTAAAATTCCTGAACGGAATATTTCACTAACATATGCTCCAGAGTTAATTGAAAGAGCAATTATCGCTGACATAAATGGTGTGAATGAAATACCGATTTCTGGTAGTGCAAAATAGATAATCATAATTTGTACTAGTATTGGTGTATTTCTAATTATTTCTACATATACTGCTGCAATTACATTAAGTACTTTAAAAGTACTAATTTTTGCTAAACATATTACAATTCCAAGTATTAATCCTACTAGTAAAGCTATAAGTGAAACTTTTAAAGTTGTTACCGTAGCTTCTAAATACGCTGTGTAATAATTTGGAAGAAAATCAAACATTCTATTTTATACCTCTCTTTTATTCGCTTTGTGCAGCAACTTTAGCATATTTATCAAGCTCTTTTTCAAATGCTTTTTGATCTTGAATTTCTTTAATTACTGCGTTAACTTGTTCTAATAATTCTTTGTTACTATCATTTTTTCCTTTTTTGAAGGCAATTGCCATACCAGTTGCTTCTGGATCGTTATCTGCAGTAAATGTACTAATTTTAATATCAGTGTATTTGTTCATTGCTATTTTTGCAACGTCGTCTGGAATTAATACTGCATCAATTTTTTTGTTTTTAAGATCTTGTAATAAGCTTGGTACGTCAGTTAAAGATTGGATATTTTTATCATCCATTTTTAGTTGTTCTTTAGCATAAGTCTCATATGTTGAACCTTTTTGAACACCGATCTTTTTATTTTTAAGATCATCTACTGATTTGATTTCTTCACTATCTTTATTTACTACGAAAATCCCTTTACTTGTGTAATAAACATCTGAGAAATCAACTGCTTTTTTTCTTTCCTCTGTTGGGTTAACTCCAGAGATTACCATGTCAACTTTATTAGCATTTAATGCTGCGATTAATGAATCGAATGCCATTTGTTGAATTTCAACTTGAACACCTAATTTTTTAGCAACTTGCTCTGCTAAGTAAATATCAGCACCAACAACTTTCTTATTACCATTTTCTGTTGTTAAAAACTCATACGGAGGATAGTCTGGAGAAACTCCTAATACTATTTTATTTTTCTCTTTAACTTCTTGTAATTTGTTTTTTGTGTTGCTACTTGAGCATGCTGTTAATGTAACTACTGTAATAATTGATGTAATGAATAATAGTAATTTTTTCATCGTCTTGTCTCCTTTTTTCTTTATTATATTATATAACTATAGAAAAGAACAAATTATAAATAAAAAAACTCCTTGCAGCTAGTTATCCTAGCTACAAAGAGACGAATTTTCGCGGTGCCACTCTTTTTGATATACTAAATCTAAGAAACATACAGTCCATGGTCTGTATATAGAGGCCCGATATAAATAAAAAAGTCTTTTTATAATTTCCTAAGAAACTATAAAAAGACGAAATCAATTCCGCGTTGCCACTTTTCTTGGTATTTAGCATACCCACTCAATCTCTTTAAGGCAGAGTTACCAATTATTTAATAATTGCCTAAAAAGTGCGTTCATCTAGAAAAATTACTAACCTCACACCAACGTTAGCTCGCTAAAAATTTTTTACCAAATTACTATTCTTTTCTAAGGTTTTAGTTTTATTGTTAATTATTTTACACCTTAAGTATTTTCTTGTCAAGTAAAAAATTATTATTTTTTAATTTTTTTAACTTATTTCATTTTTATGCATATTAAATAAAGAACTCAATGTTTGTCCCTTCATTGAGTTCTTTACTTATTTCTAAAAATTATTTATTTAATAGATTATACAATGTTTTAACATGTACTCCTGTAGCACCTTTTGGAAGGTATTTTTCAGCTTTTGATAGGTATGCAGTTCCAGCTATATCTAAGTGTACCCATGGAACATCATTTGCTACAAAGTTTTCGATAAATAATCCAGCAGTAATAGTTCCACCAAGTCTTCCACCTGTGTTTTTAACATCAGCAACAGAAGATTTATTTAATTCTCTAAAGCTGTCATCAGCTGGTAGTTGCCATACTCTTTCTCCCGCTTCTTTCGCAGCTTTACTTAATTCATTAAAGAATTCTTGGTTATTCGTTACTGCTCCAGTATAGAATTCTGCTAACGCCACTAAACATGCTCCTGTTAATGTCGCTAAATCAATTACTTTGCTAACTTTTAATTTTTCAGTAGCGTAGTATACTGAATCTGCTAAAGTAATACGCCCTTCTGCATCTGTATTTAATACTTCTACAGTTTTTCCTGAAAGTGTTGAAATTATATCACCTGGCTTATAAGAACCACCAGCTATCATGTTTTCACATGCACCAACAACTGCAATTACATTAGTTTTTAATTTTCTAGTCGCAACTAGTTTCATTGTTCCAATTACAGTTCCTGCACCACCCATATCACAGTGCATTATATCCATACTATTAGCTGTAGGTTTAATTGAGTAACCACCTGAATCATAAGTTACACCTTTACCTACTAATCCAACTACTTCGCTTTCCTCTGGATTATTTAAGTATTTCATAACAATAAACCTTGGTTTTCTATCTGATCCACGTCCTACTGCTAATAACCCTTTTAATCCTAGCTCTTCACATTGTTTTTCATCGTAAACTTCTACTTCAACACCTAATGCTGACAATTCCTTACTAGCAATATTAGCAAGAGTTTCTGGATATAAGTACTCTGCTCTTTCATTTACTAGATCACGTGAGAAGAATACTCCACTCATAATATCACGAGCTTCATTTACTATCTCTTCTAAATTCTCTATATTTTCTTCTGTAGATAAATTAATCGTTATTTCTGGAGATTCTTTTCTATCTGATTTATACTTATCAAATTTATAAGTTGCATGTAATGCACCTTCAACTGCAGCATTTACAAGCTTTTCAGTTGAAACACTCTCAACTTTAGGTAAAGTAACAGATACTTCTAATTCTTTGTTACTTTCTAATACTTTAACTAGTTTAAAGAATACTTCTCGTACCTTATCTTCTACTAGTTCCTCTTTTTTTCCTAATCCTAAAAGTATTTCCTTTTCTCCATTAAATGGTAGATTAGCGTATACTTCATTAAGTTTTCCAGAGAATAATTCTCTTTCTTTTGTATATTCTAATAACTTACTTTCGTAAGCTTCATTTTCAAATATTGGTGTTACTTTTACACCTGCTTGTTTATTAGTAAAAAATTTCATAATTTTCACCTCGTACTTTGTACGTCCTTTCTTATCTTATATTTTCTAAAATTTGTTTGGCTACTTCCTTAGCTTCCAATACCGTATTTTCTAGAGTTGTACCTTTTTTGGACTTCCCTATGATGAATACATTCGGATATTCTTTTTTCATATAGTCATTAAACTTGTTTATATTTTTATTATATTTCTTACAGCGAAATCTGTAATTATCTTTCACCTTACTTACGTAGTATCTACTTACTTTACCTATCATTCCATGGACTTTAGTCAATTCTTTTTCAATTATTTCGATTATTTCAGAATCACTTTTATCCATTAACTTTCTAACCGCTTCTTCTCTATTTATATAAGCTCTAACTATTTGTATACCACTCATTTTAATATCGATCCACTTATTACTTACGTACTCTAACTTTGTCACATATTCACTATCATCTTTCGGAAAAATTATTTCTCCAATTTCACGATTAATATGTAATTCATCTCTCTTATAAACAAGCGTGACCACTATGTTAGAAACATAGTTCATATCTGAATAAAATTCAGTAATTTTTTCATCTCCATTAAACCACGGTAAAAAATTCTTTTGATTTAGTGTAACTATTACATAGTCATAATAATATATACTACCATTTGAATGAACTAGATACTTATCACCTTTTTTTTCTATTTTTTCAACCTTACGGTTTAACTCTAAAAATACTTTATCTGAAAAATTCGATTCTAGAGTCTCTATAAATGATTTTAAAGTGAATTTTAGTCTATATTCTGAACCTACAGTAATATTATCTATAACGTTCCTGTCATACATATCTTCTAAAATTTTATTAATATCTTCTTTTTGAATTGTTAAAAATGATAGTTCCGGCATTAAACTTACCATACTCTGCTTAGAAATATCACTCGCATAATGACTTGTCAGTAAAGGCTCAATTAGCTTATCATAAATTTTTTCATTAATTATGGCTTTAAAAAATTCTTCAACTGTCAATTCCTTTATATCTTCATCTTCTAAAGTATTATACATATTGTACATAATAGATAGTTTTTCTTTAAAAGTGAATAAATCTGACAATAACAACTCTCTTTTATCTAAAGGTACCCCGTAAAGTATTTTTTCTGGCAGATATTTAATACCTTCTTTTGTAAAGAATACTTTTTTTGTCATACCACTTTTGATTAGATACCTATGTAGACCTAGTTCAATCATTAAGTAAAATAGTACACCTTGTTCGCTAATTGAATTATGCCATCCATTATCATAAATTTCCTGACCTAACTGAAATTTCCCGAACCTATCATTAGCAAATTCTAGATCTCTTTCAATTAAATCAATATTGAACTTCCTTGAGTTTACCCCTGAGAATTTATCTAGAAAATAAGCACAGCTCACTCCTGATAAATCTCCTCCTATTATTGCTATGTTTTTCATAATATTACCTTCTATTTTACTTTTTCAATAAAAATCTTGGCTATAATATTAGCTACAACTACTGATGCAATAATTATAATTATTGTCATTCCTTCAAAATTACTAAATAAAATTGCAAATAATGCAAGTAATATTGTAGTTATTAACATTACAACAGTTAATAATTTCTTAAAGCTACCTATTTTAATACTTTCATCAACTGGTAATATACTATGCCAAATATTATTACTCATCTGTTTATATAAAGGAACAAGCTGTATAATAGTTAAATAACTATAAGATATTATAGCTACTGCACTAACATAAGGATTTTTAAAACTAAAAATTATTAAACCTGATAATAGCATAAGTCTTAAAGCTAAAAATACTGTATTTTCCTGTCTTAAGAAGACTCTATAATAATAATATTTAAAGCTGTTTTCTTTATTGAAATTGTCTTTAGTTAATTTAGGTAATAATGCATCAAAATATTTTCTTCTAGCTACTTTTACTCCACTTAATGGAACATCTACAAACATATTCACGAATTTTAAGTAACTTTCTATACGATGTTTATCATACTCAGCCGCTTCATTCCATTTTACAACTAGCTTTTCTTGATCTTCTGAATTCTTTGAGCCCGTAGAATTCTTAATAACATAATATGAGCAGAATGCCAAGCCAATTATACCAGCTATATCAGCTATATAAATATAAGTATTAATTATGAATACTGCAATTATCTGTATAAAAGTCACTATAAATTGTAAAATTTTAATCCAAATAATTTCTTTATAATGAATAACTTGAACGTATTTTAATAAATTGTTTATTACAATTACCATAAGCAGTAAGCATATAGATAATTTATCAACACTACCTATAATACTAGTAATAGGTTTAACCGCAAAATAAAAGATGATAAACGCTATAATATGCACTACTGATACATTAATAACAGTTTTTCTACCAACGTTTTTATAATACTTCTCTAGTGGTAATAAAAACACTGCATCTGCTTCTTTTATATACGTTTTAATCTTTGTACTTATCAAATAGTAACTAAATGCTAATGATGCAGCAATAAATACTGAGTATAATTCGAATTGGCTAGCTATAGCTATCCATTTAGAATAATTAATCAATGCTGCTCCTAACACAATAATAAGAAACATTATTAGGTGCGAATTAAAAATATACTTACTATAGGTTAGTTTTAGCTCCTGCTCTTTCTTGCGTCTATCCGCAAAGATATTCTCAATATTACTCATCACTATCTCTCACTGTTAATGATAGATAAATTTCATCTAAAGACGCACCTGCCATATTAAATTCGGCCCTTAGTTGTTCTAGATTACCATTCGCTAGTATTTTTCCTTCGTGAATAATAACAAAGTTATCGCAATACTTTTCTGCTGTAGCTAGTATGTGTGTAGACATTAATAAACTAGCTCCATTATCTCTTCTTTCACACATTAAATTAATTAAGTCATTAATTGCGATCGGATCAAGTCCTAAAAACGGCTCATCAATTATATATAAATTTGGTTCTACTAAAAATGCACAGATAATCATTACTTTTTGTTTCATACCTTTTGAAAAGTGTACTGGGAAAAATTTCTTCTTATCACTTAATTTAAACAGCTCTAGTAATTTATCCGCTTTTTTCCACGTATCTTCCATATTTAATCCATAAGCCATTGCTGTAAGATTTATATGTTCTTCTAGTGTTAATTCTTCATACAAAACAGGTGACTCTGGAATATAACTTATACTCTTTCTGTATTTTTCATTGTCACGAGTAATTGTAATACCATTAACCTTGATTTCACCTTCCATAGGTCTAAGTAATCCCAATATATGTTTAATTGTAGTACTTTTACCAGCTCCATTAAGACCAATTAGCGCGGTTATACTACCTTTAGGTATTTGTATATTGATATTATCTATAATCTTTCTACGATTATATCCACCACCAAGATTACTAATTTCTAATACATTAGTCATTGTGCTTATCTCCTCTTTTTAACTTTTCTAATATTTCATCAATTTGTTGAAATGTGTCTTCTTTTCTATAACTATTATTTATAACAAAATCACCTAATGATGCTTTTTCCTGTGGACTCATTTGACTTTCTATACGCTTAAGAGCCTCTTCTTTTGATAAAGAGTTTCGTGTCATTAATCTTTCTAATTGTACATCTTTATCTATATATACAACTGCTACTTTTTCTACCAAGTCTACAAAATTCGCTTCATACAGCAACGCTATATCTAAAAAGACCAGATCTTCATCTTTATGATCATCTTGTAATTTTAAAATTAATTCTTTAATTTTAGGATGAATAATATTATTTAGTTTTTTTAAATTATTATCATTTCCAAAAACTAACTTACCTAATTTTTCTCGACTTATTTCATTATTTTCTAAAATTTCATCACCGAATTTTTCAGCTAGTTTTCTTTTTACATCATTGCTAGTAAGTGTAACATGTCCAAGTTTATCAGCATCGATAATGGTATAACCCTTTTCTTTTAAATAATCTGATACAGTGCTTTTCCCACATGCTATACTACCTGTAATTCCAATATTCAAATTATCATCTCCATTAAATTACTTAAATACAATTTTATCATAAACTGCAAGCATTTACCATACTTTAAAAACTATTCAATTCTATAATATATATACATAAATATTAATACACTGTAAAAGAAAAAGATTAACAAGTTTATAACTCATTAATCTTTTTTCAATATTAATTATCCTTTATATGGATGTATATCCATTTCTTCTAGTTTAACAAATTTTTTCTTTGTTACTATTTTAAATACTATATACATTACTACACCTATAGCCGGACAAACTAAGTTATACGACATTTTCACAAAACCACCTGTTGCATAATCAGATACTAATTGTAGTAATATTATTGTTGCAAAAGAAAATAGTGCAATGTATGATCCTACAACACCTGTTTTAGATGTGTAAGGAAGAACATCTTCAGCTTTTTTCCCTTGTTTCACAATCGCTCTTCTCAAACGAATTTGAGATATTAGAGAAACCATCCAAATTATCATTACTATAATACCAACCATAGAAAGTAGCATGTAGTAACCACTTGGATTTAATCTTTCAAAAATGAAACATAAAACCATAAACACCGCTGAGAAAGTTAACGCAAATACTGGTACTGAATTAGTATTTAATTTTTTAAATGCTTTAGGACCGTAATTATGTGAACTTAATGAAAATAGCTGTCTACTAGAAACATACATACCTGAGTTGGCTGCTGATAAAACTGATGTTAAAATTACAGCATTCATAATAACTGCCGCCACTTCTAAACCAATATTTTGGAATACAATTGTGAATGGAGAGGCTGTTACATTATTTGTGTCTAATAATCTAGGATCATTTGCTGATACTATTGAAGAAATTATTAACATTGTAGCTATGTAAAATATTAATATTCTCCAGAAAACTTGTCTAACTGCTTTAGGCATTGTCTCTTTAGGATTTGGAGATTCTCCTGCGGTAACTGCTACAACTTCTGTTCCTCCAAATGAGAATGCTGCAGTTGAAAGAACACCAAATAGTCCCAACACACCTGCGCTACTTGTTTTATCACCATTTTGAATAAATGTATGAATACCAGCTTCACTATTCCCAGTAGCTCCAAAGATGATTGCAGCTCCTACTATTAAGAATGCGACAACTGTCATAACTTTTATTATTGTTATCCAATACTCTACTTCACCGAATACTTTTACACTTACTAAGTTTAATAAATACAATAATACTAAAAATACAATACAAATCGAAAATGTTGAAAATTGTCTAAAGAATTCCCAGTAATGTAATATTTTCGATAATGTTATTATATCAACACTTGCTACTAAAATCCAAAGTATCCAGAACAACCAACCCACTCCAAATCCAACACCTGGATCTATAAATCTAGTTGCATATGCTCCGAATGAACCTGAAACTGGATAAAATGTTGCTAATTCTCCTATAGAAGCCATTAAAAAGTATATAATAACTCCAATTAATGCATATGTTAAAACTGCTCCATAAGAACCTGCTTTACTAACTACTGCACCACTAGCCATAAATAATCCCGTACCTATACATCCACCTATAGCTATCATACTAATATGACGAGCTTGCAGTTTTCTTTCCATCTTTGAATCTGCCATTATTTTCATCCTTTCATTAATTAATTATATAAGTATAGATTATACAAGATTTATTACAATTTGTAAATAAATTTTCAGACTTTTTTCAATAATTTTTTTCAATTTTTATTTTATAAATTTAGTTGTGCTTTTTTGAAAATGATATCACCTATCAACTATAGAATTTTATTTTTATATTTTGAAATATAATATATTTATTAAAATGGTTATACATATATCATTTTAGATTAGTTAATTATAAAATATTTATTATATATTTTATATAAATTTATTTTTAACGTATCTTTTTAAGGAGTATATAGAAAGCATTTACAGAATTATTCTTTGTGGTATAATTTTTGTATAAAAATATATTAGATATATTAATGTTAGGAGGCATTATTATGACAACATTTTACAACGAAGCTAGGGAGTTTGCAAAAAAATATATAGATCCTATTGCAAAAGAAATAGACGAGCAAGAAAGATTTCCTGAAGAAGTGTTTAAAGAATTAGGAAAAGCAGGATATTTCAAACTTATGATTCCAACTGAACTTGGTGGATTAGGAAAAGATATGCAAGAACATGCAGATGCTTGCCGTGCCTTTGCTAAATCAAGCGCTACAGTAGGGCTATGTTATATGATGCATAATGTTGCACTAAACTGTGTTCTCTCTTATGCTGACGATAATCTAAAATCAAAAATTTGCAGAGACATTGTTGAAAATGAAAAATTCATGGCGCTTGCATACAGCGAATTAGGAACTGGGACACACTTCTATATCTCAGATGTAAAAACTGAATTTAAAGATAATTCAGTAGTATTTAACGGACTAAAAAGTATGGTGACTTCTGCAGAATTTGCATCTTATTACCTTGTTCTTACTCCTTCTGATGTTGAAGGTGGAATTGACAACTGGGTGTTTCCACTAGGTAGCAAAGGTCTTGAATTCAAACCTTCTACTTGGCATGGTCTAGGAATGCGTGGTAATGTTTCTTGCCAAATGGCAATTAACAATGTTGAGTTAAATAAAGAATTACGTATTGGTCAAGCTGGATCAGGAGTTGACCAAGTATTTACTATTGTTGCAACATACTTTATCACTGGTCTAGCTGCTGTCTATAGTGGTCTTTGCGAAGCAATTCTAGAAGAAGCTGTGGCACATACTACTAATAGAAAATATCCTGATGGAAAATCTCTAAGTGAAATTGAAACCGTACAAATTCATCTAGCTAAAATCTATAGCCAAACTAATGCAGCAGTTCTTGGAACAAACGAAGCAGCTCGTAGTTTCTTAAATAAAGATGCTGATATGCTAGCTAAAATCTTATCAGCTAGAATATTTGCTAGTGAAGCTGCTATTGAATTAGCTCGTCTTGGAATGCGTGTTGGTGGTGGTAAAGCATATAACCGTGTTGGAAATATGGAACGCTATCTAAGAGATGCATTCGCAAGTCATATTATGGCACCTAGTGTTGACGTGCTTACTATCTGGTTAGGAAAAGCTATCACAGGTCAACAATTACCATAGAATTTAACTATAAGTTTTAATAGTTCGTATTTTCATAATATGTAGTAATATCCATATTATAGTTATATTGATATATAAATTCAGATCATATTAAAGGGACTATTTATAATATTATTTGCTTTTAAGTATTTAAAATTTTAAATGGTTCCTTTTTCTTAAGGAGAACATTATGAATAATTTTTATAAAGATGCTAAAGAATTTGCTATAACTAATATTAAACCATATGCTAAAGAAACAGATAATAATGGAGAATTCCCTAAAGTAATATTTGAAAAAATTAAAAATGCTGGTTATTTTAGTCTTTTAGTCCCTAAAGAGTTTGGTGGTAAAGGACTAACTCTTGTAGAACATGAATCAGTATGTAGAGCATTCTCTGAATACTCTTCATCAGTTGGCTTATGCTATATGATGCATAATGTTGGATTAGTAACAATTTTAGATCATGGTAGTGACAAATTAAAAAAAGAAATTTGTGAAGCTGTGGTAGATAATAAAAAAATGCTAGCATTGGCATACAGCGAGAGTGGAACTGGTACTAATTTTATGAATACAACAGAAATAACTGTTGATTATCAGAAAGACTTTGCAACATTTAATGGTAAGAAAAGTATGGTTACATCTGGTAATTATGCGGATTACTATGTAACTTTAGTTCCGTATAAAACTGCTGGCGAAACTGAACAATGGCTATTCCCTCTTGGTTCTAATGGACTAATTTTTGCTGAAAACACCTGGAATGGTTTAGGTATGCGTTCAAATGTCTCATGTGAAATGCTCATGAATAATCTTAAACTAGATTATCATTATAGAATCGGAGCTGAAGGTAAAGGAAATGAACAGGCTCAAAGTCCTGTCCCATTCTTTATTAATGGACTTGCTGCAGTTTACAGTGGACTTAGTCAAGCTATTCTAGATGAAGCTGTTAATCACACAACAAATAGAAAATATCCCGATGGTAAATCTTTAAGCGATATAGAAACTGTTCAATTACATTTAGCAGAAATCTTTAAAAATACAAAAGCATCTATCTTATTATCTAAAAACGCTGCGGAAAGCTTTGTTAATGGCGAAGTAGATGCATTCCTTAATATTGTTTCAGCAAGAGCATTTTCTTGCGATAAAGTAATTGAGAATGCAAGACTTGGTATGCGTTTAGGCGGTGGTAAGGCTTATAATTGTCACGGAAATATGGAGCGATTCTTACGTGATTCATTAGCAGGACAAGTTATGGCACCTGGTCTTGACTTCTTAAATATTTTAACCGGCCAATTAGTAACAAACAAATAAATAAATTAATTAATGAAACGAGGTATATTATTATGACAAAATTAAAAGTTGGAGCTGTTATTTATGATCCTAAGGTTACTGTAATTTGGGGAATTATTGCAAAATTTTTTGAAGATGAAAACTTCCCTATCGAACCAGTTTATTACAAAGATTACAAAGGTCAAGTTGACGGTTTATTAGCTAAAGAAATTGATGTAGCTTGGAATTCTCCTTTAGCATGGTTAGATACTCACCTACGCACTAACGGAAATGCGTTAAATGGTTCTATGCGTGATACTGACCGCAATCGTAGTTCATATTTAGTAGTAAAAGCTAATAGTAACATAAATTCTATTGAAGACTTAAAAGATAAAACAATTGGATTCGGTGCAATTGATTCGCCACAAGCCAGATTAATTCCTATTAACCATCTTCACAAACTTGGTTTAAAATTTGGAAAAGATTATACTGAAAAACGATTTGATATCGGTGTTGGGCTTCATGGTGACCATGTTGGTGGAGAACTTGATTCAGCAATTGCTTTAAAAAATGATGAAGTAGTTGCTACGTGGATGTTAGATTTAAACTATAATGCATGGATTGCAGATGGAACTCTAGATAAAAATCAGGTGAAAGTTTTATCAAAAACAGATTTCTTTGATCACTGTATCTTCTCAGGACATCCAGAATTAGACGTAGCTCGTTTTGAAAAATTCATAGAAGTATTACATAAAATGGATTACAGTAATCCTGAGCATAAAGAAATGATGGATATGGAAGGGTTAAAAGAATGGATTCCTGGTCGTACTTCTGGATTTAAACAACTTACTGAAGCCAATGAATATTTAGATTTTTTTAAAGAGTTTCATGGTGAATAATTATGACTAATTCATCTTTCTTAGTTTCTCTTCTAGGCAGTATGCCTCGTAGTAAAAAACTATTAACCGCAAAACGAAAATTAAATAAAGGAAATATCGACTTAAAAACATATCAAGAAATCTTAGATGAAGAAACAAAATATGTAGTTGAACTTCAAGAAAATAATTATATTGATATAATAACTAGCGGTGAACTAAACCGAGACAATTATGTTTCATTTATTGCTGAACGTTTAGACGGTGTTACAATGATGAGTATGGCTGATATGTTTGACTATATTGAGGATAAGCAGGGCTTTGAACAAATATTAGAAATACTAGACGTTCCTGCAATTAGTATAAAAAATGCAATTTGTACTGGAAAAGTAAAATATAATAAACCTTTGGTTGCTGATGAAATGATTGAACTAAAAAAACTAACCGATAAGAAGATCAAAGCAACATTACCAGGTCCCTATTTAATAACTAGATCTATGTGGTTACCTGCTCTATCAAAACAATATTACGATAACAAGGATTCTCTAGGTGAAGATATTATTAAAGTATTAAAAGAAGAGATTGATTCATTAGCAAAAATAGGTATCGATGTAGTTCAATTTGATGAACCTGTATTAACCGAAGTAGTGTTTTCTGAAGGGAAAACAAGATCATTTATGTGTGCGGCACTATCCGAAAAAAAAGATCCTACTGAAGAATTAAAATTTGCTACTAAATTAATCAAATCTGTAATAGATTATTCTAAAGAAAAAGGAATATTAGTTTCTCTTCATGTATGTCGTGGTAATTGGAGTCGTGATGAAAGTATTCTCCTTACTGGACCTTATACTCCACTACTTCCACTATTCGAAGAAACTCTTCCTAATATACTTACATTAGAGTTTTCTACTCCTCGCGCTGGAGAAATATCTTCATTATTCAGTAGTACTTTAATAAAGGATAATTGCATACTAGGATTAGGTGTTATGAATCCAAGAACAGACGAGATAGAACCATTAGAAGATATCCTTAATCGTGTAGAAGAAGTTATGCAATATATCCCTAAAGAAAGAATTTGGTTAAATCCTGACTGCGGTTTTGCTACATTTGCAAATAGACCAGTAAGTACAATGGAGATAATTAATAAAAAATTAGCTCGTCTAAATGAGGCTAAAAACACATTGAGGCAGCTATATGACTAATTTATACGAATCAAATAATTATGACCTTAGTTTTAGAGGAATTTTAACTAATAATAATTTTAAATTATATACTAATAATGATACTATTTTAGTTTCAAGTGATATTAACTTTGATATTAATGCAGATTATAGAAGTAGCATAAATTATTTAGCATCTTCAATATTAGGTGGTATAGCCCATACCATAATAAACGAAAGTAAATATTCTAATATTGATATTGAAGAACTTGAGGGGAAAATTCATCTAGTATTAAAAAATCCTCTAACCCTATTAAATGTTAGAGGTTATAATGAAGAACCAAAAATTGATAGTTGTATAATCACATACTATTTATATGCTGATATTGATGAAACAAATCTTATAGAATTTTGTAATTTATCACTAAAAAAATCCTTTATTTACAATACACTAAAAAATGTAGTAAATTTTAAAATAAAATTTATTCTAATTGATTAGATGATAGGGAGTTATTCAAAAATCATGATTTCAGAATAACAGAAATCGATTTTGTAGAATCACTCCCAATCGTTTTATATGTGTATATATTTTTAGTCTACTTTCTCATCGGTTAGAACAAATAAAAAAAGAAAAATCGAGTAATTCCCGATTTTTCTTTTTTATTTATTAGATTTCTCTTCTTGTTCTTCTTCTTGGACGTGGGTACATTTCTTGTTCTACTTCGTTTTTACCGTATCCACTTGTGAATGAGCTAGCTTCTGGTTGCGCTGGACGTTGTGCTAAGATATCTCTTTCAACACTCACTCCATCTTCTTCAAATCCAGTAGCGATTACTGTAACGATGATTTCATCAGTTTTTTCTAGCTCTTCGTTAAATACTGTACCGAAGATCATGTTTACTTCATCATCACTAGCTTCTTGAACGATACTTGCAGCTGCTTGAGCTTCAAATAAACTTAATGATGGTCCACCAGTGATATTTAATAACACACCTTTTGCTCCAACGATAGAAGTTTCTAATAATGGAGATGAAATAGCTTTTTTAGCTGCTTCGATAGCTCTGTTTTCACCTGAAGCTACACCGATACCCATTAATGCTGAACCTTGGTCAGCCATGATAGCTTTAACATCAGCGAAGTCAAGGTTAACTGTACCAGATACGTTAATTAAGTCAGAAATACCTTGTACCCCTTGACGTAATACGTTATCAGCTTCAACGAATGCTTGCATCATTGGAGTAGATTTATCAACGATATCTAATAATCTATCGTTAGGAATAACGATAAGTGTATCTACTGCACCTTTAAGTGAGTTAATTCCTGCTGTAGATTGTACTTGACGTTTTTTACCTTCAAAGTTGAATGGACGAGTAACAACACCTACTGTTAATGCTCCTAATTCTTTAGCAATACCTGCTACGATTGGAGCGGCACCAGTACCAGTTCCTCCACCCATACCAGAAGTAACGAACACCATGTCTGCTCCTTCTAGTGCTTCTTCAATTTTATCTTTAGTTTCTTCAGCTGCTTTACGTCCTACTTCTGGATTAGCTCCAGCACCAAGACCTTTAGTTAATTTTTCACCGATTTGAATTCTTACGTCTGCTTTAGAACGTTTTAATGCTTGAGCATCTGTATTAACTGCGATAAATTCAACGTTTTGAATTCCACTTTCTACCATTCGGTCAACGGCGTTACCACCACCGCCACCAACACCTACTACTTTAATTACTGCTGATTGATCAAATTCTTCAAACATTCTTTATTTCCTCCTGATTGTTATTCGAAAAACGAATTATACATTTTAGTTATTTTATCAAAGAAGTTCTTATCTTCTTTTTCTTTTTCTTTTTTCTCTTCTTCGTAATACTCTTCTTCCTCTAACTCTTCTGTATGAGGTTCAGTTACTACAGCTGAATCAACTTTTGAATTGTTTACTGAAATTTCTTGAACTGCAGAAACATTTTCAAATGTTGAATTTGTATTTTTAACTGTTGGTACTTCATCTGTTACTTGGTAACCAAATAAAGATTCAATTTTGTAACTACTAGTTAGTGTTCCAACAACTACTGAAAGTTCTGGCGAATTAGCTCCTATTATTTTTGGAGATCCAATTCTAACATTCATTTTTCTTAGCATATCTTTAGCTAAGTCTAATACTCCTGGCATTAGTGTTGTTCCACCAGTTAGTACTACATTTCCTTTTACTCTATTTATTCCAGCTTTTCTAAGAACATCAAATGAACGCAAGATTATTTCTTCAACTATTTCTTCAATATAATCTGCTAATTCTTTTTGAGTATATGGCTCTTCATCTGGCTCTAGATTATCTAATTCAATAATTACTTGTGGCGATGCTAAATCATAAAATGCATGTCCTTGTGTAACTTTTATCTCTTCAGCACGCTTTAAGGGAACATTTAATACGTCTGAGATAGTACGAGTAATATCTTCTCCAGCCAATTCTATTGATTGAGATAGTTGAAGTATTCCGTCCTCAAAGTAACTTACTGTTGTAAGTCCAGCACCAATATCAATTATTACTGAACCATAATCTTTTTCTTCATCGTTTAGTAATAATTCACCTAATGCATGAGAAGTACAAAATGTCTCATTACAATCTAGACGTAAATTTTCAATACTTTTATATATTGTGTGAAGATGAGTTTTAGAAGTTAAAACTCTATTTCCTGTTACTTCAAAAGTATTATGAACAGTCATACCTTTAGGTTTTCTTATATTTTCAATATCATCAAGACGATAGTAATCTGGAATTACTTGAACCACTTCTCTTTCACGTGGTAATGGTAGAATTTTTGCTTCTTCTATTACTTCTTCGATATCCCTACCATCAATATCGTGTTTTGTATCAAATTTAATTTCCGCTACACTTTTTTTAATATGAGTGTGTATACTTGGAACTGCTACATATAATGATCTTATGTCTTTATTAGCTTCACTTTTGGCAATATCTATTGCTTTTTGAATATCTCTAGATGCAGATTCTACATCGATTATGTTACCACGTTTAATAGACGTAGTTTTTACGACTCCAACACCAAGTATATTCAATTTTTCATATACTACATCTGCTATTATCACTTTTATACTAGATGATCCCAGATCTATTGAAGTATACAATTGTGAACTCAAGTCAAACACTCCTTCCTTTTAAACTTTGTTATTATAATAAAATTGTAAATACACACATATTTTATTTACACATACTAAATTATAACATAAAATTAAAAAAAAAAATATGAAAAACTCCAAAAAAAATTAAATTTTATTAAAATATTTTCAATTTGTAATATAATTAATAACTTTTTTAATTTTATATAATTTTTGAATAAAAAAAGTACCCAAAATACAAAATTCTGGATACTTTTTTTGCTATTCATTTTTGTTATTTGTTACTGATTGTTGTTTAGTATTCTTATTATTAGTAGAAGATGCTACTTTTGAATTTGTAGTAGAATTTTCAGTTTTGTTATTTTTCTCTACTTTTTCTGTATCATCTACTTTTTCCTTATCTGTTTTTGACGTTGAATCATCTTTTAATCCTTGTCTAGATAATAATTGTTTAATATTTTCATTTCTTCTTTTTTCAGTTTTTGCAGTTTCTAAATATGCACCATTTATTAAATTTAAAGTTGTATTATTTTTATCTTCAATATATTTTGATATTTCATCATAATAATTTAATTTATCAGAAAAACTTGCTCTTAAAGCTTTTACTTTTTGTCCATCTTTCATATAAATTGTAACATTATCACCTTCATCATTTATAATTTCAGATATTTGTAGTCTTACGTCTTCTTTTAATTTATTTAAGTTCTTATATACTTCATCTAGTTTACTGCTATCTTCTTTGAAATTTTCTAAGATCGGTAAATTATAATTATTTCTTACTTTTCCTGAATATGGTTTACCATTTTCCATAATTATCTCTAAACTACCGTCTTCTTTTTTATTTTGTGCGATAAAACTGTATTCCTCTACTTTTACCTTGATTGTTGATGGTAATTTCGATTGTACTGTTACGGATTTAAATATTTCGAATCTAGATTGGATATTATTACGAATATCATCATCTTTTATAGACCAAGTTCTTAGATTATTATTAATATTTCCTGCTTCTAGTATTTCTTCTTTAGTTATTTGATTATTACCTTCCACTTCAATTGTTTTCAGTTTCAAATAATTACTAAATAGTAGTGAAAATACTGCTATAACAATTAAAAATAAAGTTACTATGAATATTAATTCTCTTCTTTTTTTTCTTTTAATCTTTTCTAATGAGCTTCTTCTTTTCTCATTATTCATTTTTGCTAGTAACCTTTTATTCTTTTTGTTCATCGCTCTTAATCCTCTTGACTAATCTTTTCAAACGTAGCTATAAATTCATCTCCACGATCTTCAAAACATTTATATTGATCCCATGATGCACATGCTGGTGATAATAGAACTATATCATCTTCTACAGCAAGTTTGTTGGCTAAGATTGTAGCATCATCAACCTTCGTCGCTTTATGACAATCTACTCCATTAGTAGTTGCTAAGTCAAATAATATTTCTTTACTTTCTCCAACAACAACCATTGCTTTAATTCTCGGGAAGAATGGTACTAATTCCTTAAAATCAATTCCTCTATCTTTCCCTCCACAAATTAATATTATATTTTTCTCGAATCCAGAAAGTGCTGTAGTTGTAGCTACTGGATTTGTAGCTTTAGAATCATTATAGAATTTCACTCCATTATGCTCTCCAACATATTGCAATCTATGTTTTACTCCACTAAAACTATACAATACTTCGCGAATTGTTTCAATGGATGCACCTTTTATGTATGATATTAATGCTGCATTTATTGCATTTTCTACATTATGTATACCTGGAAGAGACATTTTTGTTATATCAAATAGTTCTACGTCCTTATACACTACTATATTATTTCTTACAAATACATCCGCTTCAGAATTTTCTTTTGTATCATAAAGAATTACTTGTGAATTTATTTTACTCAATTCATATTTTTCTAATTCTTTAATATTTAAAACTAGAATATCATCTTGGGTTTGATTTTTATAGATATTTCTCTTAGCATTTCTATAGTTTTCTACGCTACCATGATAATCTAAATGACCAACGCCTAAGTTTGTAATCGCCGCTACCGATGGTTTGAAATACTTAGTTCCTTGTAATTGGAATGATGATACTTCAGTAATAATTAAAGAATTAGGATGATTATATGCTACTTCAATAGAAGGATACCCTATATTTCCTGCTAAAAAGACATCTTTATTATCTGCTTTTAGTATATCAAACGTCATTTGTGTAGTTGTAGTTTTTCCATTAGTACCAGTAATTGCTACCATGTCAATATTAAACAATGTGTTAGCTAATTCTATCTCAGTTATAATATCAATATTTTTTTCTATTGCTCTTTGTAAAAATTCAATTTCATATTTTATTCCTGGATTCTTAACTATTAAGTCTATACTATCTAAAAGTTCTAACGGATGACCACCATCAACTATTTTTACACCTAAGTTTTTTAATTCAATAGCTTTTTCATCAGTACTTAGATCATCAAATGCATTTAGGATTACATTATAGCCTAATTTATTTAAGATTTTGGCAGTTGAGTAACCACTTCTAGCAAATCCTAATACTAATATTCTTTTATCTTCTAAATTTATCATTTTATATTACTCCTACAAAATACCCTATAGCTGAAGATATAACAGCTATAATAACAAAAATGTATACAGTTTTTACTTCACCATAACCTGACAGTTCAAAATGATGATGTAATGGTGACATTTTAAAAATTCTTTTACCAGTTTTCTTGAAGTACGCTACTTGAATAATCACTGACAGTGTTTCTAATATATATACTAAACCAATAAATAAAAATGCTACTTCTTTATGTAAGATTACTGAAATTGCTGCTAAGATTCCACCTAGAGCCAATGATCCTGTATCACCCATAAATATTTTTGCTGGATTTCTATTAAATAATAAAAATCCTACAAGCGCCCCTACTATTGTTAAACAAAATACTAATACAGGGAAGTTATTTTCTTTATATGCTAATAAAGCAAATGTACTAGTTGTAATAATTGTTACGCTAGTAGCTAATCCATCTAATCCATCTGTTAAATTTACTGCATTAGAAAAACCAGTTTGCCAAAATACTAAGAAAATTATATAGAAATATGAAATATTTAAATTATAATCAAATACTGGAATATGTATATAATTAACATCTTTGTAGATGAAAGTTACTAATATATAAAATATTACAGAGAATATAATTTGTAGCATTAATTTTTTCCTTGGAGCTAATCCATCATTTTTCTTTTTAACTACGATTAACATATCATCTATGTATCCTATTATCGAAAAAGAAATAGTTGTATAAATGAACAGTACGTAGTATTTAATATTCGAACTATCTAAGAACATAGCCACTATAAGTGAAATAACTATTGCAATTATAAACGAAATACCTCCCATAGTAGGTGTTCCTTTTTTATGCATATGACTTTGTGGCCCTTCTTCTCTGATTGCTTGGCCAAACTTTAGTACATGTAAATATTTTATTAATCTAGGTAGCATTAGTACTGTCAGAAAATATGCTACCAGTAATAACGATATAGCAAATACTGTATCTGAATTACTCATTTCGTTCTCCTAACTAAATTTTATTTTTATCTTTTCCCCTTTTTTCACAAATCTTTGTGCTGGAATAGATTGTTGTTTAGCAAATCCATTCCCTTCGGTTTCAATATCTAATCCAGATAATTTAGCGTAGTTAAGTACGTCTACTTTCGACCATCCTGTAAAGTTTGGTGTAATAATATTTTCATCAGAGACTAATAAAAATACTCTCTCACCTTGTTTTATTACGTTCCCAGCTGAAGGATATTGGCCAATTACGTTAGTTCCACTTCCAATTGTTATTATATTTTTAGTTTTTTGTTGTAAATTAACAATTGTCGACTCTATATTTTCCCCTACAAGATTCTCCATTTGATAACTTTGAATAGTATTATCATCATTTGACTTTTTAACATTTAAGTAATTAAGTGTATTTTCCATTATAGGTTTAAAGATTTCTGAAGCACCATTTGCATTACTTGCACCTAATTCCTTCGAAGGTAATTTAATACCAACATATAGAATAACTTGTGGATCTTCACTAGGTGCATATCCTATAAATGAGTGCATTACTTTATATGGACTATTATAGTATGTACCTGTTTTCGGATCTACAACCTCTGCTGTTCCTGTTTTTCCTGACGTACTATAGTTGTCTACAGCATATCTTTTACCACCTTGGGCCCAAGTTCCGTTTACAACTCCATATAATTCTTCTTTCATTATATCTGCCGTATGTTTAGAAATAGGAGTTCCTACTACCGTTCTTTGCCCAATATTGACATCTTTATCAATTGTTTTGTCATGAATTCTTTGTAAAAAGTATGGTGCTAACATCTGTCCATCATTTAAAATTGCTGTTTCTGCTTGAACCATTTGCATCGCAGTTACCGTACTACCTTGTCCAAATACTGTTGTTGAAGCTGAAACTTTATTATTAAATACTAAATCACCAGTTGCTTCATTACCATATAATGAATTTGTACTTTTTCCAAATCCAAAGTTTTCTAAGCCTGTTTTTAATTTTTCAGTTCCCAATTCATTTAATAATGTTAACATTAAAGTATTTGAAGATTGTTGGAAACCATGACGTTGAGTAATTGTTCCCCAACCAATCTTATTCCAGTCAAAAATTGTAGCGTCTTCCACTCGATATGAACCAGATCTATAGTAACTATCTGGTTTATATATATTATTTTCTACCATTATCGACATTGTAAATGTTTTTAATGTCGAACCTGGTTCATAAGCTGAGTTATAGAAAATATTTGACCATGCACTTGCCAGATTTTCTTGAGTATTTGGATTAAATGCAGGTGTTTGTCCCAATCCTAATATCTCACCAGTTTTAGGACTAACAGCTATTGCAAACGCACTTTCTGGTTCATATTTATCATGAATATCTTTCAGTGTATTATCTATAAAACCTTGAATATTCTTATCAATTGTTAAATATATATCTGCTCCGTCAACAGGTTTAATCTCAACTTTAGGAATATTAGAAACGACTTTCCCCCATGCATCTTTAGCATAAGTAATATGCCCTTCTTTTCCTCTTAGATAATAATCAAAAGTCTTTTCGACACCTAAACGACCAGTAATCAAATCACTATCTGGTGAATTTTGAGCAAACCCTAAAAAGTTTCCAAGCATACTTCCGTTTGGATAATATCTCTTTGTTGTCGCTATAAATTCGATACCTGGTAATTTCAACTCTTCGATTTTCTTTTTGTCTTCTACACTTATATCTTTACCAGCAGTTCCAAATTCTACTTGATATACTCCTTGTTTACTAAGTATATCTTTTATCTTGTTTTTATCTAATTTTATAAATTTAGATAGTTCTTCTGCTGTTTTGTTAATATCTACAACATGTCGTGGATTTGTTTCATCCTCTGTAGCTTTATCTGAAACTACCGCTACTAGCTTGTAAGATTCAATATTATCAGCCAGTATATTTCCATTTCTATCAAAGATTTTCCCACGATTTGGTTGTAAACTACTATCTATCTTATACTTTTTATCTGCTAATTCTGAAAGGTTATGTCCCCTTACAGTTCCAATTAGCATCATTTGACCTATATTTAATATTAATATCCATACAAAGAAAAAAACAAAAATTAGAAAAAATACAATTTTTGTTCTTTCTCGAGAGATATAATCTTTTCTTTCTAAACTTCTTCTATCTTCCAAAAACTTTAAAGTTAATATTTTCTTAAAAAGTTTTATCAATTATCTCACTACCTTTATACTATCTTTTTGAGTTTTCATTCCTACCGTCTCAGCAATTTTTTTAACTCTTTCGTAAGATGATAGATTGTTTATCATAACTTTTTGTTCATTATTATTTTTTTGTTTTTCTGATATTACAATATCATTTTTTTGTTGAGCACTTCGTAGTGAATAAATCTCTCCTTTATAGTTTAACATAACTACGTTAGCAAGTAAAATAACTCCTACAAAAACTCCATACGCAGTTTTTTCTAGTAAATTAAACTTTACTTTCTCTTGTACTTTTCTTACTCCATATTCACGACTATATACCTTTAGTGTAGCCATTTTCTTTCCTCCCCTCTATTTCGTCTGAACTTGTGCAACTCTTAATTTTGCACTTCTAGATCTATTATTTTCTTCTAATTCAATATCACTAGGATATATAGGTTTTCTTGTAATTACTTTTAATTTAGATAAACTTTCTTCTGGCATAATAGGAAGATTTTTCGGAATATCTTTAGATTTAGAATAAGAATTGAATATCTGTTTACAAATTCTATCTTCTAGAGAATGGAAGGTAATTACAGATATTCTTCCGCCTACACTAACGATATCTATTGCTTGTTCTAATGAATCTTCGAATACTGATAATTCATTATTTACAGCAATACGAATTGCTTGGAATACTCTTTTTGCTGGATGTCCACCAGTTCTTCTTTTAGCAGCAGGGATAGATTCTTTTATAATTTCTACTAATTCAAAAGTAGTTTCTATAGGTTTTTGTTCACGTTTTTTTTCAATATTTCTCGCTATTTGCTTAGAGAAATTTTCTTCTCCATAACGATAAAATATTTTTACTAAATCATGATAACTATATTCATTAACGACTTCGTATGCACTAATTTTTGCATCAGTATCCATACGCATGTCCAATCTTGTATCATAGTTATAACTAAAACCTCTTTCAGGTGTATCTAATTGTGGTGAAGAAACTCCTAAATCATAAAGAACTCCATCAACTTCATGTACACCATGCTCTGCTAATTTTTCTTTTAAATTAACAAAATTAGATTTAATAAAGACAACTTTATCACTGTATTCAGCTAATTTTTCTTTGGCATTTTCTAATGCAACATTATCTTGATCAAATGCATATAGTTTACCATTTTTTAATCGCTTTAAAATTTCTAAACTATGCCCTGCTCCACCAAGAGTACAGTCTACATATATACCATCTTCTTTTATATCTAAGCCTTCTACAGCTTCACTTAATAATACACTATAATGTTTAAACATTTTCATCCATCCTAAAAATCAAAATCTTCTAATTCTTCTGCTATTTCTTCTACGCTAGCTTCACTTTCAACAAGTAAATCTTCCCAGCGAGTCTTATCCCATATTTCTATCCTATTTGATAAACCATTTACAACACACTCTTTATCTAAAAAAGCGTGCTCTATAAGGGCGTTTGGAATATTAATTCTTCCTTGTTTATCTATTTCAACTTCAGTGGCTCCAGAAAAGAAGAAACGTTGGAAAGTACGAGCATTTTTCTTAGTGATAGGTAGTGATTTAATCTTACTTTCCACCTTTTGCCACTCTTGTAGTGAATAGCCAAATAAACAAGAGTCTAGACCTCTTGTGATAATAAATTTTTCACCTAGTTCATCTCTGAACTTTATTGGAATACTAAGCCTTCCTTTGGCATCCATTTTATTATTGTATTGACCAATAAACACTACTTCTCACCACCTTACCTTTATAATTTACCACATTTCCCCACTTTTTTCCACTAATTTCTAAAAAAAAATGAATTTTTTTGATTTTTTTACCATAAAAAAAAGAAGAAGCATTTATAAACTAAAATGTTTAAAAATGCTTCTTCTTTTAATTATAATATTCTCTTTCGTTCTCACCATCTAAGAAGTGAGAAGTACTTAAAGAATGTATTCTTTCTACTATTCTTAAAGCCTTTGTTTTATCCACTGTTGTTCTTCCATTAGATAACAATTCTGCTAAATCATCTATACTTAAATTAGATGAGAAAAATGTGGGTAATTTTTCTGCTTCTCTATGATTAATAATCGGACCAAGCACCTCATCACGAATAAACTCCGTAATATTTTCAGCACCTATATCGTCAATAATAAGAATTTCTTCATCTCTTATAAGATCAATATATAAATCATAACTGTTATTACTAATTTTTGATTTTATTTTTCTAATAAATTCAGGATAGTATAAAATTGCTGGTTCTTTACCATTCTGTTTGAAATAATTGTAAATACATCCCATCAAATATGTCTTACCAGTTCCTGTTGGTCCATATATATAAGCACCTCTTGTACTTTGTTTATTAAGGATACTCATACAAGTGTTTACAATTTCTATTGCTAACCTAGATTTCTTACTATTCTTGGATAAATTTTCAAATGTATATGTTAATACTCTCTTTGGAATAAATTCTGTCTTGATTCTATTCGATGTTTTTTGGTTTTCAACTTTTTGTTTATATTCATCAGTCTCTTGATAAACTATAATAACCTCTTTATTACTACAAACCAATTTGGGCCTATGTTCGATATTCAATAGTGTATCTTTTGAAATATAATATTGATAAAATTTTTCAAGATTATTTTCAACATCAATTTTAGAAAAGTTATTATCACGAATAAACTTAATTATCTCTACATCACTCAGAACTTTTTCTGTGATAAACTTCTTAAATGAATTTTCTGTATTACTTGATACTATGTTGGATAATTTTTTCATTATACATCCCCTTTATTATATAATACTTTCATCAAATCTTTAAAAGTATCCTCATCTTCTTTTGTAACTACTCTGTCTTCTTCCTTTTTTGATTGTTTAAAGCTATTTTTCCTATTTTGCAAATATTCAGGAAACGGAGCATGATTTGATTTTCGATTATTTGAATAAGATTTTTGTGTACTCTTATTAGTGCTAAAAGCTTTAGTTTTCTGATTTCTATTAGCTCTAACAAAATCTATAGCATCTTTAGCTCCAAATAATTTTTGAGCACTCCATGTACTTGCAATTTTATCTATATAGTTTATATGTGGTATTGAATTTTTACCACTTTGCTTAATAGAATACTCTAATAATATATTTAGTACACCAGTAGGAAAATTATACTTACTTTGTAACTCTTCAATATTTTTAGCATCTATTTTAGAAAGTACTATTCCTACCTGCTTATTTAAATATTCTACAAAATTAGTGTTATCAACTTCTTTAGCGAATTTTTCATCTTCAGTTAACTGCTCTTCTTTTTCACCAACAAGATTTTTATTTATCATACGATCAAGAGTCGGTACTTCTTGTTTTCTAACATTAACATTTAGTTGAGCGATATAATCACTAAGAACATTAATATTAATCTCGCTAGCTCCATTAGAAATTTCTATAGATTTTTCTATAGCACTAGACATATCTTCTGGAGACATTTTATAAATATGTGCTAAACCTAAAATTTTGTTTTTCACTTCTGGATTCGATATTACATCTGTTAAGTAACTATTAGCTAAATAAAAGTTTAATTTATCAAAATCAAAGAAATATTCATCAAAATTTGGCCCATTAACACTTTTACTTGTTATATAGTCAAAGCTGAAATCATTTAAGTTTTCTAGACGGAAAACATCAGAAAACTTCGCCGAAATATCTTCAAAACTCTTAAAGCTTACTTTATCTAAAGAATAATAATTTACCAATTCAGAATAATTACTAGACCCCAATGTGTTCTCTAATAATTTTGCAAGAACTGGTGTATTAAAAAACTCTTCAAAACTTAATGCTTCTTTTATTTTATATATAAACTGCCCAACACCATTATTATCAAAATACAGTGACTGAATTAAACCCAAAGCTTCTAATTTTTTTCTTGCAATTAAAAACTTATTATCTGATAAACCTAGATTATCAAGTATATCATAATGCAGATAACTTTTAGACAGATTTTTATCACTAAGCATCTTACTTCCTAAAAAAGTATAAAGGCTGATTGCATCGTTACCAAGTAATGGTAAATACAAGTTATGTAACTCTTTAGTTCGTTTAGAAATATCAAAATCATTATAAACACAATAATAATCTTTAACAGAAAACCTATTATTCATGATTATCATCCATTACTTCAATAATAATTTGAGTATACTCTAATGCATAGATAAAATTCTGATTATAATCGTACTTAATTTTGTCATCATTTCGTAGTGGTGCAAAGAAAGATTTAACTAAAATAGGATAGATATTATCTAACAATAATTTTGCATTATCATTCTCATAAAGTGCTCTTAGAAAATTAAATACTTTATATACGCAGTCAAGAAATTCCTCTTTATTAGGAGTACTAATATTAGTATGACTGTCTAAAATAGTTGAAAAGCTAAGAATATTCTTCTTATCATCTTTTGCTACAAAGGTTCTTAAATCATCAATAAGCTTATACATGTAATCAAAGAATATATCATGATTTTCTAAATAATCATTATTAATTATCTTAGATTCATTTTTTAATAATAACTTGTTAATATTATAGTCTGTAACGAATAAATAGATTTTATACAGATCTGAAAATTCAACATCACTTAATTTTAAATAATCATCAACGATACTATTTAAGCTCTTACCTTCTTTATAAATATTATAAATAGTATTTAACCAAATAAACTCATCAAGATTTTCTTTTTCAATAAGTGTAATTAAATAATTATTAAAATTATACTGATGCTCGTCTTCAAAAATTATAGAAATTCTACTTTCTATTCTAGTAAGAATTAAGTTAAATTCTTTTTCTAATTCTTTATCAAAATTATGAGCATCAAAATCTGGCTTTAACGATGCTTTTATACGCTTAAACTCATCACTACTATTATCAAAATTGTCAATTCTTTCTTGATAAACCTCATTATACCCAGGCTTTTGTGAATGATAATAGTTTTCTATAGCTTTATTAAATTCTAATACTTTTCCTAAGATTTTAATATATGCAACTTTTATATTCTTATTATTAGATATATTATTAATTAATTTTAACGCACTCAAAATGTCTTTCTTATTTTCACTAGTTAGCACTAATGTCTTTTCATCTTCTAAATAAAACATTCCCTAAACCTCCAAAAAAATATTACTACTTTATGATACTCTATTTTGAAAATAAAATCAAAATATAAGTAAGAATTATATAAAAAAAGAACCTTCCAAAAGGAAGGCTCTCACTGTTGCCTGGCAACGTTCTAGTCTCACAGGGCGTAAGCCCAACTACATTCGACGCTAAAGAGCTTAACTTCTGTGTTCGGTATGGGTACAGGTGTGTCCTCTTCGCTATCGCCACCAGACGAAAACTTCATATACATATTATATCATCTTTTTTCT
>NZ_JAPWCC010000021.1:0-36904 GCF_041433735.1 Gemella sp. 20925_1_85
TATATTTTGGATAATCAAATTATTGCTTAATTTACACTATTATTAATAGATAATTTTTTAAAATTCAAAGTCTATTCCAGTTTTATTTCTTTCATAGAACCATTTTACCAATCTCTCTCTAGTTAATTTATCTACTAGAAGATCATTTATATCAATCTGAGCATCTAATAATCGTATGCACTTATTCGCAAGCTTAACACCTTCCGGTTTATTCAATTTAAGCTGCATTTGTGCCAGAATATAGTTAAATGAAGTTAAATGAAAAATAAAGTGCGTAAGATTAATATAGTGAGTTTTTATTAGATCAATCGCCTTAATACAATATTCCTCTGCTTCTTCAACAAATCCTCTTCTAGATAATAAAGCAATCGCATTATTTAATATAAATAATGATCTTTCACCTCTTTCCGAAGAAAAAACATTATCTGAATTTCTTGGTTTAAGATTTTCATTAATAATACGACGTACAAAATCATTAGAAAGTTCTTCCTCAGTGGTTGTTCTTAATATAAATGCTAATGCAAATAATTCATTAACATTATGCACATCTAGTTTTTTTAGATGCTCTAATACTACTACTCTATTTTCCCTTACAATTTGAGGTCCAGCCGTTTCACTTAAAACACTAAGATATTGTTCAATAAACAATCTAGTATTAATCGGTACTATTTCTTTCTCAAGAGTCTTGATAGCTAAAGTTTTTATAGCTGAATAATTTCCCGAAATATCCAGTTGTCTAGCTTCCTTTAGGAAACCAGTTTGATCAGCATCTATAAGTGGTAAATACTCTGAAAAATAGTCATGATGACCTACTCCAATATTTCTCAAAAGTTGTTCAAAAATCTCTAAAGATACACTTGTTTCATCTGCTTCAAATCTGATTAATGTTCTTACAGAAATTGCATCTCCGGCAGCATCTTTTAATTTGACACCACGACCTTCTCTGATTTGTTTGAAGATCTTTCCGTGTATTTTATTATCGTCCATTCAAGTATCCGTCTCCTTAAATAATCTCGGTAATATTATAACATAAATTAAGTAACTAATGTAGAAAATATAACCTTTTTTCTCATGTATTTGATTATACATTATAATTTTGTTCACAATTTGTACACATTTTTAAAAAATAAAAAAGAGTAACCGACAACACAACACAACACAGTTACTCTTTTTTCTTGCCTATATTATTCTCCGTTAATAATCCTTGTTTATAAACTTCAAAATTAATACTTTTCTCATCATTATTATATTTTTTTACTTAATATTATTTATTTAGGTACATAATACTTTTCTTTTCTCCAACTTTGTTAAATTTAAATTTCTTTGAACACTTTTTCAATTAAATTTAAAAAATAATTTAACAAAATTATTTTTTTATATAAACTTCATTTTCCTTTTCTATAAACGATTATTATAACTACTTTCCCCTAGAATATTCATGTTGACGAAAAAAACAACCAAAAGTGTCACCAGAATATTTCATCTTTTTTATAGTAAATAATAAGTACGGACTCTCTTATAGACATTTACTATTATAGCATCACAATACTATAAAATAACAAATTATGATATAATTGTCACTTTTTGAGATTATTTTTAACTACAAAATATTAAAAATGACTCCTGTGACACTTTATTCAGAAATATCCTGAAAGTTCGTATTTCTATATATCTATTTTGATAAAATAGACACAATACTTTTTAATATATGTAAATTCATATTATTGATGTACTAATTTACATAAACAAAGTATCTATTTAATAACTTTCTACTTAGTATCGCTACTTTCTCTTGTATAGTTATAAACGCCATATCTCTTTATATCTAATCTAATAAAACCCAAGGAATAACAGCTATCCCTTGAGTTTTAATATGTTTATTATTGGTTTATATAAGTCATTATAAGTTATAAAAAACAGTGTTTTTACTAATTAAACACCGACATTAGCCCTACTACTGTAGTTATTTCATTTTTCTTGTCGTCAGTATTGTCATTTTTGTCACTCTGACATTTGTTACATTTTATAGCTTTTCTCTTTTTAGTGTCATCGGTGTCACTCTTACACATATTAAATTTTACCTCTGTTTTATTTTGAATGTCATTCATGTCACTTTGTATAATTTCCCCTTGTACCTCAACTATTTCTTCTACAAAATTACTTTGCTTTGTAAAATTATTAGACAATTCCCCTAGTGTGCTTAATCCAAATAAGTACATACCTAAACTACTTTGTTTCTCATCTATTACTAAGTGTTGATTTCTATTTTTCATAAGCATCTCCTTTTCTATAAGTTATCGTATGCTTATTTTATCAAGGATTAAAGCACTATTTTCATAATCAGAAAACATTGTCTTATTTAAAATAAATATAGCTAAAAATAAGGAGTTGATTAAGAAAATCAGACAAATTTGTCCGATTAATATTATCACAAAATAGTCATTAGTCACTATATTACAAATAAAAAAAGTAATTAAGGAAAAATTAATCTCCTTAAATACTCTACTAATACATTATATTGATGTCATATAACTTTTAAAATTCAATATCAATTCCAGTCTTATTTACTTCAATGTAGCAATAGGGAGACTTGTTTCATCTGCCTCAAAACGATTTAACGTTCTTGTAGAAATAACATCTCCTGCGACATCCTTTAATTTATACCCTCTTTCTTCTCTTAACTTTTTAAAAACTCTTCCATGCATATTTTTTTCGTTCATTATTTTCTCCTAGATTATCTATTAAGCAATCAATATTTTTCTTTGTATATTTTCCAGTTCTAAAATATTCGCATAAAATCACAGATAATTATTATAATAACTACACAATAATCATAATATACCTATATTTTACCATAAATCATGAATATTTTTTGTAGTTAGATTATATAAAATAAAATTTTTAATTTTACTTTTATATAGTATATATGAACAAAAACCCCAAGGTATAAGTATTTTATACCTCGAGGTTTAAATTTTATTTCAATAAACATAGACTAAGATTTTAATCTCATATCCAACATTTATTAGTTTTGTTTATCTTTTCTTTTTAGTCTTGCGGCTACTGCTAAGGCTACTAAACCTGCTACTGTTGCCATTCCACTTTGGCTTTCACCTGTATTAGGTAAAGTTTTTAATCCATTTGAATTAACACTTGGACGTTGTAAGGCAGGTTGGTTATTTGATGATCCTGGAGCTTTGTCTTCTGGTTTTGCAGGTGCGTTTGGTGTTTCTGGCTTGGCAGGAGCACCAGGTGTTGTTGGTTGTTCTGGTCTTTCTGGCTTATCCGGAGTACCAGGTGTTGTTGGCTGTTCTGGTCTTTCAGATTTTTTCTTTTTCTCTTCTTCATCTTTTAGATATTTCTCAAGATCAAACTCTATTGGATCTATTGTATTATTATCAGCTAATACTGCCCATTTAAAGTTTTCAAGTTTGAATTGTCTTTGTACTTTTTCTAATTCTTTAGTGTCATCAGCTAATTGTTTAGAAATTGCGATTAATTCAGCTTTTAGTGTACTTAAATCTTTTTCCAGTTCAGCTTTGACTACTGTTGCTTTAGCTAATTTTTCTTTATTTTTATCTAACTCTAGTCTATCTTTTCTTATTTTAGCGAAATTATCTTTTGCTTCATCTAATGCTTTTTTAGAAGCTTCTATTTCATTTTCAAGTTGAGAGATTTTAGCTGTAGCTGTACCAATTTCACCTTCAACGTCTTTTTGTAGTGCTTTTGCTCTGTCTAATAGTTTAGTTCTTTCTTCTACATCTTTTTGAGCAGCGTCTAAATCAGCAGCTAATTTAGTCATTTTTTCAACATATTTAACGTTATCTAATTCAAGTTGGTCTACAACTTTTTGTTGTTCATCTGCTTTAGTTGTTAAGTTGTTGATTTTAGCGTCAACTTCTTGTACTTTAGCAGTTGCTTTTTCTGTTTGTTTTTCAGTAGCTTTAAGTTCATCCAATACTTTAGTAGCACTGTCTACGTTAGCTTTAGCGTCTACTACTGGTTGTTCTTTGCTTTCACGAACTTTTACAGCGTCAGCATATGCTTTCTTGAAACTGTCAAGATCTGGTACTGCTGGTAATTCTACTGTATCTTTTGATTCGTTGCTGTATTTAGCGATAAAGTTTTGTTTAGCTCTTTCTTCAGCCTCATCACTTTGGTCATCATAAGTCCTGTTACCATCTTTGTCATCAAATCCTGGGATAGCATTATCTTCATCAACTTTAACATAAGAGATTTTAATAATACCTTGTTTTGGCAATTTAGCTACCTCTTTTTCAAATTCATCAAAAACATCAAGTGGCATAGATTTGAACCCTAAAATGTTCCCGAATTCATCTAATTTAAGGTATTGTTTATTCTTTTCAACAAATTTTTTTGAAAGTCGATTGATATTTTCATTTTTACCCACATTTTCGAAATGTGCAACACCAAGTCCCATTGGTGTTTTCGCTTTATATAATTCTTCAGCATGACCATAACCACCTGTAATATTTCCCTCATAGAAGAATAACATTACTGAGTTATAAACATGTTCGTATAATGCGTTTCTTGACATTTTGTGATCACTAAATGTTGTTGAACCTGCATTATAAAGGTTTTCGTAGTAGTTTTTACCTCTGATTAAACCATGTTTGGCTGCAACTTCAGAAATACCTTTGATGTAGTGACCACCGTGTAAATCGTAGTGGTTATCTCTCATTACAGTTTCTGTGATTTCTTTTGCTAATTGCATTGAATTTTTGTTAACTTTTAATGGTTCAAGTCCGAATTGACTACGGATTTGGTTTAATAAGTAAATACCATATTGTGACATTTTAAGTCTTTCTTCTTCAGACATGTTTCTTAAGTCGATTTCATAATCATCATCGTGACTATATCTGTTGTAAACAAATTCATGGTTAATTTCTTTTTCTATAGCTTTTAATTGGTCACGCAATTCTCTACGTTTAGCAAATTTTTCATCTATAGTTAGACCTTTTTGTTTCCAGTTTAGAGTATAATCCATGTATTCTTTGAATTTATCTACGAAACGTTGATCTAATGAAATTTTATATTTTACATTTCTACCATAAGGCATCACTACAGCATCATATTCTGCTTTTTTAGTCGCTTCATCTTTCTTCGCTTCATCAAGTTCAGCTGTCTTAGCTTTTAATTCTTCTTGTTTAGCTTTTAAGTTTTCTTCAGCTTTCTTAGTATCTTCAGCAAGTTTAGCATCAAATTCTTTAGCTTTCTCTAATTCTTTTTCAGCAACCACTTTATTAGATTTTTCTGTTTCTAATTCTTTTTTAATATCTTCGTTCTTAGCTTTTTCAGATTCTAGTTTCTTAGTAACATTTTCAGTTCCGTCAATTTCATCTTTGATTTCTTTAGCTTTTGCTTGTTTAGATTCAAGATCTTTAATTTTATCCGCAACATCTTTTTTCACTAGTACTAAATCAGATTCTCTTTCTTCTTTTTCAGTATTAGTTTTTACTAGTTCACTATTTTTATTTTTTAATTCTTCAGTCGCTGATTCTACATTTTTTTCAGCTTTATTGATATTTTCATCAGTAGCATCTTTATCTCTTTCGATATCTGCCTTAATTTTACTGATTTCATTATCATTGTTAGTGATTTCTGTTGTTTTATTTTCAATTGCTTTATTTTTTAAGCTTTCTGCTTCTTTAGATGCATCTACCTTTGCTTGAGCTTTTTCTACATCTTGTTTTGTAGTCTTACCAACTACCTCTTTTTCAATTAGCTTCGGAGCTTTTTCTACATCTTGTTTTGTAGTCTTACCAACTACCTCTTTTTCAATTAGCTTCGGAGCTTTTTCTTCGCTAATTTCATTAGCTTTAACATCACTACCACTAGCTACTGCTCCAATAAAACTAATTCCTAAAAGAACTGACATAGCTCCTATTTTATTCTTCCTAAGTGAAAACCTTTGTTTTCTTTTTATCATAATATATTTCCTCCATAAACAAATGTAAACAATGATTTATAGAGATAATTTTAACATGAAGTATTACTGTTTACATAAATTATGAAGAAATAGTCACATCACCCTTAAAATATGCAGTTATCTTTAATATTTACTTCTCATAAATGACAAAACTGTCTGCTGAATTTATAACGAAAATAATATAAAATAAGATTTAAATAATAAAAAAAGAAACTAATCCACAAACTTGTGAACTAGTTTCTCAAACACTTTTATAAATTATTAAAATTCAATATCAAGACCTGTTTTATTTGCTTTACAATAAGCTTCATAAGTCACATCTCTTACCTGTCTGTAATAAGGATCACCAGTAATCTCAGCAACAATATCTTCATATTTTAGAATTTTATTCGCTAATATAACCCCTTCTTCCTTGTCTTGTAATAAATATAATGAAGCCAATATTGCAACAATTTCCTTAGAAAAAGCAGCCCTATTTAATAACAGAGGATTTTCATTAAATAGTTTAAGTGTCTCTTTACATCTCTTCTCAGCTAATTCATAATAACCTGATCTTACTAAGAACGATATAGCTACTTTTAACAAATCACAATATACAGCACTCATATATTTACTCAAATAATTTCTTACTGGGATATTTTTAAAGCATTCATCAATAATTCTTTCAATATATTCTACTGAATAATCACCTTTTGAAGCCGAATATATTAAAATGAACAGTCCGTAAATTTCATCAAATCCCAATTTATTCAATGATTCAATTCTATCCTTTATTATTCTTCTATTCTCTTCAAATAATTCTTTATCCTCTTTCCAAAGAATATTATTTAAATAAATCAATATAGTTAATCTCTTACTAAATTCGATATCTTTTTTCTTCAGCTCTTTTTTACATTCATTTACTAACTTTGAAGAAGAACCTGATTGCAGAAGTTTCTGCAGTCTATTAGCAAATTCCGTAGTTTCAGTGTCTGTATTATCATAATAAAACGTTAAATAATCTAAGTAATTGATATCTAAATTTTCTAATAACTTTTCAAATGTGGCTATAGATATACTCGTTTCATCAGATTCAAATCGAATCAATGTTCTCGTAGAGATAATATCACCTGCCACATCTTTTAATTTATATTCCCTTTCTTCCCTTAGTTTTTTAAAAATACTTCCATGCACATTCTTTTCGGCCATTCTCTACCTCCTAAACTTTAATATTAAGAATAATTCATCACTTTTTTCTTGTATAAATAAATACGTAAAATACTATTACACTAGTCTTTTCTTATATATTTTACCATTAAATTTATCCTTATTTTAATTACGTGACAAATTAGTCATATTCTAGTACATTTTCTTCATATCTATACAAATAACTACTCTATGTGACATTTTCGTCACTTGGTTTCCTCTGTTTTTTAATCTAATTTAAAAAAAATAAACTTCGAGGTATAATTTAATTACCTCGAAGTCTACTTATTATTTCATTTTATTTTAATTCCATAAATCTTCTAGTAAGTGAGTTTGAGTTCTGTCTGGTCCTGTAGAGAATACAGAGATTTTAACCCCTACTAATTCTTCGATTTTTTCTAAATATTTTCTTGCGTTATCAGGAAGCTCATCAAGTGATGTTACACCCGTGATATCTTCATCGAATCCTGGTAATGTTTCATAGATTGGCTTACAATCTTTAATGATGTTTTCATTAGCCGGGTATTCAGTTAAGATTTCACCTTTATAATCGTATGCTGTACAGATTTTAATTTCTTTAAGTCCAGTAAGAACGTCTAGACAGTTTACTGACAGATTAGTCATTCCAGATACACGAGCTGAGTGACGCATTACTACAGTATCGAACCATCCAATACGACGTGGACGTTTAGTAACTGTTCCATACTCATGACCAACTTCACGAATTGTATCTCCGATTTCATCGAATAATTCTGTTGGGAATGGTCCATCACCTACACGTGATGTATAAGCTTTTGAAATACCTAATACTTTAAGACCATTTGTTGGAACGAATCCATTACCTACTGTGATTCCACCTGCAGATGGGTTAGATGATGTAACATATGGATATGTACCGTGATCAATGTCTAACATTACCCCTTGTGCACCTTCAAATAAGATATTTTTATTTTCGTTTTGTGCATCTTCTAGCACTTTAGAAGTGTCTGTAACATATTGAGCTAATTGTTTTCCATATTCGAAGTACTCATTGAAGATTTCTTCTACTGTGAATCCTTCAGTTTCATAGATTTTTTCGAATAGTTCATTTTTTTCTTTCAGATTTTGTTCTAATTTTTTCTTGAATAGATCAGCATCTAATAAGTCCGCGATACGGATACCACAACGTTTGTATTTATCTACATAACATGGTCCGATACCTTTTTTAGTAGTACCAATTTTGTTTTCCCCACGACGAGCTTCTTCAACCTCATCAAGTTTTAAGTGGTATGGTAATACTACGTGTGCTCTATTAGAGATTCTTAATCCATTACAAGTAACTCCACTTTCTTTAAGTCTATCAATCTCACTGCAAATCCACTTAGGATCTACTACAAGACCATTACCGATAATTGAAAGTTTCTCTTCATTAAAAATTCCAGATGGGATTAATTGAAGTTTGTAAGTTTTTCCATCAAACTTAATAGTATGTCCTGCGTTGTTACCCCCTTGATAACGAGCAATTACATCAGCACGTTCTGCTAAAAAGTCGGTAATTTTACCTTTACCTTCATCTCCCCATTGTGAACCTACTACTACGATTATTGACATAAATTACGCCTCCTGAAAGCAATTATTTTTTCCATTAATAATTATATCACAAATACAGACGTTTACAACCATTTTTTATAAAAAACTCAAAATTATCGGACAATTTAATCTTCTTTCACAGTTTATATACTTTTATACGTTTTCATTAAAAACAATTATCATTTGGGAGTGACTCAAAAATCGTGATTTCATAGAAATCGATTTTGTCGAGTCACCCCCCACAGTTTATTAGATATCTAAAAAGGTTTTATAAAGCAAATTTAGATATCAATAAACCACTGTGTCTATGAATTCTCATATACACTTTGTTAAAATTTAGGTCTTTTGAGTCATCCACCGGATAAAATCAAAAAAAGTAACCTGGGAATCAGTTTATACTAATTCTCAAGTTACTTAGTTCTTATTGTTTTAATCTGTCGTATATTTTGTGTTAGAAGATTCCGATGATTGTTTCTGTTTCTTCATCGATATCGATATTTAATGCACTTGGCACTTTTGGAAGTCCTGGCATTGTTAGTACTTTGTTCGCATATGCTACTACGAATCCAGCACCACTTCTTAATTTAACATCATTGATAGTAATGTTAAATCCTGTAGGACGACCTTTAATTTTCGCATTATCTGTTAATGAAGCTGGAGTTTTTGCCATACATACTGGTAGATTTTTGAATCCAAGTCCTTCGATTCTTTCGATCTCAGCTTTAACTTCATCAGAGAAGTTAACTCCATCAGCACCGTATATCTCGCGACATACTGTTTCAATTTTTTCAGTAATTGAAGCTTCGTCTTTGTATAATAATTGTAATTCTTTGTCATTTTCTTCTACAGCTTTTACTACTTTTTCAGCTAGGTCTATTCCACCAAGACCACCTTTTTCCCATACTTCTGTACGAGAGAATTCTACACCTTGTTCTTTAGCCCAGTTTTCTAAGAATGCTAATTCTTTTTCTGTATCAGTAACAAAGACATTTAGAGCTACCACTATCGGTAAATTGAATTTACGTAAGTTTTCGATGTGTTTTTCTAAGTTTTGAACACCTTTAGCTAATGCTTCTAAGTTTTCTTCTTTTAGGTCTTTTTCTTCAATGTCACCGTGTAGTTTTAATGCTTTAACAGTAGCAACTACTACAGCAGCTTTTGGTTTAAGTCCTGCTTTACGACATTTAATGTTTAAGAATTTCTCAGCTCCTAAGTCAGCTCCGAATCCTGCTTCTGTAATTACATAATCAGCAAATTTTAAAGCTGTTTTTGTAGCTAAGATTGAGTTACATCCATGCGCAATATTTGCGAATGGTCCACCGTGAATAATCGCTGGATTGTTCTCTAATGTTTGAACAATATTCGGTTTAATTGCATCTTTTAATAATGAAGTTATAACACCTTCAATTTTCAAATCTTTTAGGTAAACTGGTTCACCTTTTTTATTGTAAGCTACAAGGATATTACTTAATTTTTCTTTAAGATCAGCAATACCTTCTGATAGACATAATATAGCCATTACTTCACTAGCTACAGTAATATCAAAACCATCAAGGCGTTCTAGGTCTGTTCCTGCATTTACTTTAACATGGCGTAAATCACGTGCGTTCATGTCCATTACACGGTTAAAGACGATTTTATCTATTTCTAATTCGTTTCCTTGGAATACATGGTTATTTACTAATACTGCGATTGCATTGTGAGCTGTAGTAATAGCGTGCATATCTCCAGTAAAGTGAAGGTTAATGTCTTCCATCGGTACTACTTGAGCATATCCTCCACCAGCTGCTCCACCTTTTCTTCCTAATACAGGACCTAAAGATGGTTCACGTAGTGCTACACAAGATTTTTTCCCGATTCTATTTAATCCATCAGATAAACCGATAGTTACAGTACTTTTCCCTTCTCCACTTGATGTTGGATTAATAGATGTAACTAATACTAGTTTTGCATCGTCATTAATATCTTTTTTAAGATTTTTTGTTTGGATTTTTGCTTTGTGATTTCCGTATAATATTAAATCTTCTTCTTTTATCCCTAATTTACCTGCTACTTCAGCAATATGTTTCTTTTCACATTCGTTTGAAATTTGAAAGTCTGACTTCATTTAATCTACCTCTTTTCTTTGAGCTTGTTATTTTTTATTTTAATCTTCCAATCCTGGAATACGTTTGTATATTTTGTCAATATTTACAAGGTGCACATTTAGATCGAAACAACTATCTAGTACTTCTTTAGAAACTGTATTTTTAATAGTTTCATTTTCTTCAAGTAGTTCTCTAAATGGAATACCTTCGAACCATGATTTCATCGCTAGTGGTTGTACTAAATCGTACGCTTCTTCACGAGAGAATGAGTATTTTTCAATAAGGTTACTCATAGTTCTTTGAGCGAAGATTACACCATTAGTAGCGTAGATGTTTTTAATCATGTTATCCGTAAATACTGTTAGATTTTTCACAACATTAGTAAATCTATTTAACATGTAGTCTAATAATGTTGTTGCATCATTACTTAAGATTCTTTCTGCACTTGAGTGAGAAATATCACGTTCATGCCATAATGGAATATTTTCGTAAGCTGCGAACATATATCCACGCATGATTCTAGCACATCCTGCCATGTTTTCACTAGAGATTGGATTACGTTTGTGAGGCATTGCACTTGAACCTTTTTGATTTTTCGAGAAGAATTCTTCTGCTTCTCTTACTTCTGTACGTTGTAAGTGACGAATTTCTACACCGATTTTTTCGATTGAACTTGCGATTAATGCTAATGTTGCATAGTAATCTGCGTGTCTATCACGTTGTAAAGTTTGTGTAGAAATATTACTTGATTCAATTCCTAATTTTGCACAAACATAGTCTTGAACTTCTGGTGGTGTATTTGAGAATGTACCTACAGCTCCAGAGATTTTACCTACTTCAATAATTTTTCTAACTTCGTTGAAACGTTTGATATGACGATTGAACTCATCATAATAAAGAGCAAATTTTAGTCCAAAACTACTTATATCTGCGTGCACTCCATGAGTACGTCCGATACATGGTGTGAATTTATATTGTAATGCTTTTTCTTTTAATACTTCTTGGAAATTTAATAAATCTCTGTAAAGAATATCGTTAGCTTGTTTATATAAATATCCATAAGCAGTATCAACAACATCAGTAGATGTTAAACCGTAGTGCACCCATTTTTTCTCATCACCTAGATAACTAGAAACATTACGAGTGAATGCTACTATATCATGTTTTGTTTCTTTTTCTAATTCTAAAATTCCTGGTAGGTCAAATTTTGCATTAGCGAATAATTTTTCAACATCTTCTTTTGGTACAACCCCTAATGTACTCCAAGCTTCTGTTGCATAAAGTTCTACTTCTAAATATGCTTTAAAACGATTCTCATCGCTAAAGATATTTCGCATTTCTTCTCTACTATATCTTTCAATCATTGCAATAATCTCCTGATGTTATTTTTTTCAATCGATCTATAAATTCTATAATGACAAATGACCGATGTCTTTTCTGTAAAATAGTTCTTCACATTCTATTTTTACTATCTCATTATACACTTTTTTATATGCTTCTTGCAAGCTCTTTCCTTGAGCGCAGACTAATAATACACGACCACCATTAATCACTATATCATCACCTACACGCTTAGTCCCCATATGGAATACTGGTGTAGTTACTTTATCTAATCCTTTTATAACAGCACCTTTTTCACTGTGTTCAGGGTATCCTTTCGCTGCCATTACGACACCGATAAAGGCATCTTTACTCCATTTCAACTCTACTTCTTTACCATCGATAATATTATTTGCTATCTCGTATAAACTACTTTCTAATGATAATAGCAATATTTCGCTCTCTGGGTCCCCAAAACGAACGTTAAATTCAATAGTTTTTACACCGTCATGACATTTCATAAGCCCTGCATACAGTATTCCATAAAATGGCATTCCCTCATCACTCATAGCATCAACCATTGGCTGAACAACATTTCTAACACCTTCGTCAATATCGTCTTGAGTAATTTTCTTAAGTGGTAAATATGCTCCCATTCCACCTGTGTTTAAACCTTCATCATTATCGAATGCACGTTTATGATCTTGTGCAATTTCCATAGGATAGACCTTTTTATCAGAAACAAAACACATAAGTGAGAATTCTTCACCTTGAAGAAATTCTTCAATAACAACACTTGAACCAGCCTTATTGAATTTTGCATTACACATCATTTCTTTAAGTTCTAATTGAGCTTCTTCTAGAGTATTTGCAATAATTACTCCTTTACCTGCTGCTAGTCCGTCTGCTTTAAGGACAATAGGTGCTTTTTGATTGTTTAAGTACTCTTTGGCCAATTCATAATCGTTAAAACTTTCATATTTTGCTGTAGGAATATTGTATTTTCTCATCATCATTTTTGAGAATACCTTACTTCCTTCTAGTTGCGCTGCAAGCTTAGATGGTCCAAATGCACGGATACCTACTTTTTGTAGTTCATCCACTAGACCATTCACTAATGGTACTTCAGGTCCTACGAAAACAAGATCAATAGCATTTGTTTTTGCGTAGCTTGGTATTTGGTCTTCTGTTAATGCTACACATACTCCAAATTCTTCGACTGCAGGATTAATCCCTGTCATATGTACTTCGTGACCTTCTTTATGGAATTTATAAGCGATAGCGTGCTCTCTACCACCGCTTCCTACTACTAATACTTTAGCCATATTAGTGTTTAAAGTGGCGTATTTTACTGAAGACCATCGCCACACCTTTCTCATTACATGCATCTATACTTTCTTGATCTCGTATAGAACCACCTGGTTGCACTATCGCAGCAATACCATAATCTGCAGCATAATCAGCACTATCTCGCATTGGGAAGAATGCATCAGAAGCTAGAACTGCGCCCCTCGCTTTTTCCCCTGCTTGTTCAAGAGCTATTTTACATGAACCTACTCTATTCATCTGACCAGCACCGATTCCTAGAGTTTGTCCATCTTTTACTACTACTATTGCATTTGATTTAACATGTTTTACTACTTTTAGGCCAAACTCAATATCTTTTTGTTGAATTTCGTCTACTTTTTTCTCAGTTACACTTTCATATTCATCAGCAAGTTTTTCGTTAAAATCTTGTACTAAGATTCCACCACGAACGCTTTTAATTTGTTGTTCATGATTATTATTTTTCTCAGAAAGTTTGTAAATACGAAGATTTTTCTTCTTAGTTAGTATTTCTAATGCTTCTTCATCATAATCTGTCGCTAAAATAATTTCTAAAAAGATACTGTGCATTTTTTCAGCAGTTTCTTTATCTACTTTGCCATTTACTGCAACGATTCCTCCGAAAATTGATACAGGATCCGCTTCATATGCACGGCTATATGCTTCAAATACAGAATTTCCTGTCGCTACTCCACATGGATTCATATGTTTAACCGCAACGCATGTAGTTTCTTCAAACTCTGAAAGGATATCTAAAGCTGCAGAAGCATCCTGAATATTATTATATGACATTTCCTTACCATGAAGCTGAATCGCATTTTGAAGGGCATAACTTTCATTATTATCTTGTACGTAGTGATAAGCTTTTTGATGAGGGTTCTCCCCATATCGAAGACTATCTTGAAGTTTATAAGATAATGTTAATCTTTCAGGTACTAGATTATCTTTTTTATTAAAATAATTCGCGATAGCAGCATCATAACTTGCTGTTGTATTAAATACTTTTATAGCTAGAGCACGACGTGTTTCATAAGAGATTCCACCTTGCTCCAGTTCTTCAAGAATCTTAGAATAATCATTAATATCAGTAACTACCGTTACATCATTAAAGTTTTTAGCAGCACTTCTTAGCATACTTGGCCCACCGATATCAATATTTTCAATAATCTCCTCTTCGCTAACTCCTTCTTTTTTTACAGTAGCTTCAAAAGGATATAAGTTAACACAGACTAAATCAATATACTCGATATTATTTTCAGCTACATGTTTATTATGAAGTTCATTACCACGTTTTGATAGTAATCCTCCGTGAATTTTAGGATGAAGTGTTTTTACTCGTCCTTCTAAAATTTCTGGAAAATGTGTAACGTCCTCGATACTAATACAACTTACTCCATTATTTTTTAAATATGTAAAAGTTCCACCTGTACTAATAACTTCGAAACCATGTTTTTCTAAACCTTTTGCAAATTCTACTATATTTGTTTTATCACTTACACTTATTAATGCTCTTTTAGTCATAGTGCCTCCTCAACTAACTTTAATATTACTTCTGGATATAATTTATGTTCTAGTTTATGTACTTTTTCAGTAACAGTTTCTATAGTATCATCTTCTAAAACTTCAAATGATCTTTGGGCGATTACTTCTCCACCATCAAGCTCTTCATTTACATAATGAATACTAATTCCTATTTCTTTCTCTCCTGCATTGAATGCTTGTTCAATGGCATCTTTTCCTTTAAATTTCGGTAATAACGACGGATGTAAATTAAGAATTGTCTTTTTATATCTTTCTAAGAAATACGGTGAAATAATTCTCATATATCCTGCTAAAAATATATAGTCTAAATCTTTAACTTTCTCAAAAATTACACTTTCATATGCTTCTTTTGACTCAAAATCTTTTGCAGAGAATATAAATACCTTAATATTTCTATCATGTGCTTTTCTAATAACTGCTGCATCTTTTCTATCACATACTAATAGCTCAATTGAGATTTTATCTTTTAATCTTTCGTCATCTGCAATTTTTTCAAAATTACTTCCTGTTCCTGATGCAAATATTGCTACTTTCTTCATACTATTTTTATTCCACTTTCATCTGTTACTTCACCAAGGACAAATGCATTATCAATTAATGATAAAGTTTTATCTACGTCTTCCTTGTTTACTATTAATGCCATACCTACACCCATATTAAAGATATGATACATTTCTTCTTCATCAATTTTACCTTTTTCTTGAAGGTACTTAAATATCTCTGGTACTTCATATGAACTTTTATCAATTTTCATACCTAATCCATCTCTTAAAGCGCGAGGTAAATTCTCATGGAAACCTCCCCCAGTAATATGAGAAATTCCTGCTACTTTAACCTCTTCTAGTACTTTAAGTACTTCTTTTACATAGATTTTAGTAGGTGTTAATAAAGTTTTTCCTACTGTACTTCCGTTAAATTCTTCGTTTAAACCAATATTATTATCTTTTAAAATTTTTCTTACTAATGAGAAACCATTGGAATGTACTCCACTTGATGGTAACCCAATTACTACTTGTCCTGCTTTAGTGTTTTCTGTACTTAGTAATAACTCCTTCTCCTGAGCTCCTACACAGAATCCAGCAATATCGTATTCCCCGTCTTCATAAAATCCTGCCATTTCAGCAGTCTCCCCACCGACTATCGCACATCCTGCTTGAACACATCCTTCGGCAACCCCTTCTACTATTGCTTCTATTTGTTCAGGGTAGTTTTTTCCTACTGCTAGATAATCTAGGAAAAATAATGGAATCGCACCTTGAGCAAGTATATCATTAGCACACATCGCTACTACATCGATACCGATAGTATTATGAATATCTAATTCGAATGCAAGTTTTAATTTTGTACCTACTCCGTCAGTACCACTAACTAATACAGGATTTTTAAAGTTATAACTACTAAGGTCAAACGCTCCCCCAAAACCACCGATAGCTGACATCATACCAAGATTTTTAGTACGAGCTACGTGTTTTTTAATACGTTCAACACTTTCATAGCCGGCTTGTAGACTTACACCACTTTCTTCATACTTTTTACTCATTACATTCTACCCCTTTCTTTTAGAAACTCTTTTTGTATATCCGTCATCGAATTTACATAACTTTCTTCATAATCGTATAGTCCAGCACTATAATCTCCGTTATAGCACTCCATACATAAGCCCGAATAAGGTGCATCATAGTTTAAACCAATAGAATCTATTAATCCTTGTTCACTTAAGAATCCTAGTGAATCCGCTCCAATAATTTCACAAACTTCATCATTTGTTTTATTCGCTGAAATAAGTTCTTCCGTAGTAGAAATATCTATACCATAAAAACTAGGGAATAATATAGGTGGACAAGCTATTCTTACGTGCACTTCTCTAGCCCCCGCTTCTTTTAACATCTTCACTATTCTTTTACATGTAGTACCTCGAACGATAGAATCATCAACTAGAACGATGCTCTTACCTTGAACTACACCTCTTACTGGTGAAAGCTTCATTCTCACACCTTGCTCGCGAAGTTCCTGAGTAGGTTGAATAAATGTACGAGCTACATATTGATTTTTAATTAATCCCATTTCGTATGGCAGTCCACTTTCTTCTGCATAACCACTAGCAGCTGATAATGATGAGTTAGGTACCCCAATTACCATATCTGCATCAGGTGTAGGTTGTTCTTTAGCAAGTGTACGACCTGTTCTTTTTCTAGCACTATGCACATTAATTCCAGCAATGTTAGAGTCAGGTCTAGCAAAGTAAACATATTCCATCGCAGCTATTGCCACTTGTGTATCTTCAGTATATTTCTCAATTCTTATACCTTCATCATTAATAGCTACTAACTCACCTGCACCTACATTACAAACAAACTCTGCACCTACAATATCCAATGCGCATGTTTCACTAGCAGTTACATATGCACCATTTTTCATCTTACCTATAGCTAAAGGTCTAAAACTATTTGGATCTACTGCACCATAAAGAGTATTTTCAGTTAAGACTAGATATGTAAATCCACCTTTTATAATATTCAGACTTTCTTTAAGCTGCTCTTTAAACGTTTCTTTTTTGCTTCTTCTAATAAGATGAATAAGTACTTCCGTATCTGAAGAAGAATGGAATATTGCACCTTGTTGTTCTAATTCTTTTCTTAGAGTTTTAGCATTAATTAAGTTACCATTATGACAAATACCAACACTCATATCATAGAAATGAAATAGAAATGGTTGAATATTTTGGATACTATTACTTCCGCTAGTCGCATATCTAACGTGACCAATAGCACTATTTCCTACTAATCTTTCTAATTTTTCTTTATCACGAAATACTTCTGATACTAAACCAAGATCACGGTGACCTCGTAATTTAGTACCTTCTTTAGAAACAATTCCTGCTCCTTCTTGACCTCTATGTTGTAAACTATGTAAACCAAAGTAAGTCACATTACTTGCTTCTGGATGCCCCCAAATACCGAATACTCCACATTCTTCATTAAGACTACGCATTTTTTAATCTCCTTAAAACTTCTTCATAAGCTTCCATTACAGAACCTAAATCTCTTCTAAATCTGTCTTTATCTAACTTCTCATTTGTGTCTTTATCCCAAAGGCGACATGTATCTGGAGAAATTTCATCAGCTAAGATAATTTCTCCATCTTTAGTTTTACCAAATTCAATTTTGAAATCAACAAGTACTAAGTTTGCATCTAAATACAATTTTTGTAATAGTTCATTAATTTTTAAAGCTTGAGTTCTGATATTTTCTAACTCTTCTTCTGTAACGATTTCTAATGCCACCGCATGATCATTGTTAATTAGTGGATCATTTAGTTCATCATTTTTATAACTTAACTCAAAGACTGGTTTTTTTAATTTTTTTCCTTCTTCTAGTCCATATTTTTTTGCCATAGAACCAGCTACAATATTACGTACAATTACTTCTAAAGGAATAATAGTAACATGCTTACAAATCTGATCTGTTTCATTAACTTTTCTAATGAAGTGTGTTTTTACACCTTGTTTTTCTAAGTACTCGAAGATTAATGAAGTAATTGTATTATTGAATACTCCTTTACCTTCAAATTCTTCTTTTTTCACACCGTTAAAGGCTGTTGCACTATTTTTATAATGCACATAAATCTCATCGTTGTTTTCACATTCGAACAGTTGTTTAGCTTTTCCTTCATATAAAAGTTTCATTATTTTCTTCCCCCTTTGAAGTAATTCACTCCATTTTTGAATATATCTTGTTTTACTTTTATTGTATTTGTTTTATATAATGTGGCTCCGTATCTTTCACTGTGCCCCATTTTTCCTAGGATAAGTCCATCTTCACTAACTAATCCTTCAGTAGCTAGAACTGATCCGTTAGGATTGAAACGACCGTTTAATGTAGCATTACCATCGAAATCACTATATTGGAAAGCGACAAGATGCTTAAACTTGTTAATATTAAGTCCTACTACTTTACCTTCACCATGACTGAATACTACTTCATGTTGATCTCCAATGTTAAAATCTTGTAACCAAGGAGAATTTGTATTAGCTACACGAGTAAAGGCTGTTGTTGAAATATGTTCGTAACTATCATTTCTGTATAGTGTTAGATCATCTTCTGCCAACTCTCTAACTTCACCGTATGGTAATAGTCCTGATTTAAGTAATGCTTGGAATCCGTTACACACACCTAAGATTAATTTTTTCTGAGCAAGGTGTTTATGAATTGCATCTTTAACTTTTTCATTTTTTAAGAAGTTTACAATATATTTAGCACTTCCATCAGGTTCATCACCACTAGAGAATCCACCAGGGAACATAATTATATGAGATTCTTCAATAGCTTTTGTGAACTCTTCTATCGATTGTTCAATATCATTTTCACGAGTATTTCTAATAACTACAGTAATTGGTGTAGCTCCCGCTTCTAAGAAGGCTTTTTCACTATCGTACTCACAGTTTGTACCAGGGAATACTGGAATAACTACTTTTACATCTTCTACATATTCTGGATAATATTTTTTCTCTTTATATTCAGTATGAAGATTTTCAACATTACCTTTATCTTCATTTTGATATAATGGATAAACTTTATTTAGTGTTTTTGTGTACGCTTCGTAAATATCTTTATGCATAAACACTTCGTTATTAATTATAATTCTTTCACTGACTTCTCCTAATTTTTCAAATGGTAGCTCAGTTGTTGCTTCTACTACAAGAGACGCTGGATCAAAGTTAAGAATATTATCTTTTTCAACTTCAAAACCAAGGTCATTACCTAGTGACATTTTCACTAATGAAGCGGCGATACTACCTTCTTCTTGGACATATGCAGATACTATCTTACCTTCTTTAATATACTTATGAACAAGTTCATAATTTTCTAAAGTTTTCTTAATATCTGGATAGCCTTTTTCATCTTTTTCTACAGGTACATAGTATAATTTATTACCAACTTTTTTCAGCTCTGGAGTAATTACATCCGCTATTTTTACAGGTGTACAAGCGAATGAAATTAATGTTTCTACTACATTTAAATCATTAAAAGTACCTGACATACTATCTTTACCACCGATACTTGGTCTACCAATTTCTTTTTGAGCATAAATACTTCCTAATAAACTTTGAGTAACTTTACCCCATTTAGTACTATCAGTACCTAGTTTTTCGAAGTATTCTTGGAATGAGAAGTACAAACTATCTTTATTTCCACCAACCGCGTAAACTTTCGCTACTGATTCTAACACCGCATAAATAGATGATAGGAATGGTGAGTAGTAAGAAATTTTTGGAATAAATCCATAAGTTAAGATTGTAGCAGTATCGCTTGTTGTATGTAATGTTGGTAAAGCTTGAACACTTGCTTGAACTGGTGTAAGTTTATGTTTACCTGCAAAAGGCATAAGTACAGTAGTAACACCAATTGAAGAGTCAAATTTTTGTGCAAGACCTTTTTGGCAAGTTACATTTAACTCACCTAACTCACTAAGAATATTTTCACGAGTTACTTCTTTATTTAAGAATGGGTTCGCTGCAGTATTGTCTTTCATCGTAACTGATGATTTTTGACGAACACCACTTGTTTCTAAGAAGTCAGCGCTCATATCAACAACTTTTTGATCATTGTAATACATCTCTAAGCGACGTCTATTAGTTACCGTAGCAACATGAGCGTATTCAATATTTTCTTTCTCACATTCACGAACAAACGCATCGAAGTCTTTTTTATCAATAGCTACTGCCATACGTTCTTGAGATTCACTAGTAGCTAATTCTGTCGCATTTAGCCCTTGATATTTAGTAAGGACTTTTTCTAAATGAATTTCAATACCGTCAGAAAGTTCACCGATAGCTACACAAACACCACCAGCACCGAAGTCATTACATTTTTTAATAAGTTTTGTCACTTCTGGTTTTCTAAATAAACGCAGTAACTTACGTTCTTCAGGCGCATTACCTTTTTGAACTTGGCTAGACATTGTATTTAATGAATCGTTAGTATGTTCTACACTTGAACCACTCGCACCTTGAATACCATCACGACCAGTTCTACCACCTATCATCACAACGATATCACCATCGACAAGAGTCTCACGTTTATAATCTCCGTCCTTAACAGCTCCGACTACAGCTCCTACTTCCATATGTTTAGCTACATAACTATCATCGTATAATTCACGAACAAAAGTAGTCGCAAGTCCAATTTGGTTACCGTATGATGAGTTACCGTGAGCAGTTCCTTTAGCTATATCTACTTGAGGAAGTTTGTGTTTTAAAGTATCTTCACGTTTTTGTAGTACATTACCACTTCCTGAAATACGCATAGCTTGATATACGTAACTACGACCTGATAGTGGGTCTCTAATAGCTCCTCCTATACAAGTACTCGCTCCTCCGAATGGCTCGATTTCACTTGGGTGATTATGCGTTTCGTTTTTGAATTGGATTAACCAGCGTTCTTTTTCACCATTATTCTCTATAGTAGTAAAGAATGAACATGCATTAATCTCTTCACTTACTTCAATATTTTCATCTTTTAATACTTTCACATGATATTTACCGATAATACTCGCCATATCCATAAGCGTGATAGGTTTATCATTACGGTCAAGTTCACTACGGACATTTAAGTAATAATCAAATGCATCTTGCATCTCTTTTTGGAAAAGTTCTGACTCAATTTTTACTTCATCTAATACTGTCTCGAAAGTAGTGTGTCGACAGTGGTCACTCCAGTAACAGTCTAATACATAGATCTCAGTTTCAGTAGGAACACGACCTTCTTTTTTGAAATAATCTTGAATAAATACTAGGTCTTCAATATTCATCGCTAGAGAAAATTCTTTTTTAAGACCAAGTAACGCATCTTTATCAAACTCTAAAAATCCAGCTAAATCTTTTAGTGGTTTTGGCTTGGAATCTAGTGTAAAGTCAAGAATTGATAAATCTTTCTTACGAGCTTCAATAGGATTTACTAAGTAACTTTCTACAAGACTTAATTGCTCATTTGTAAGTTGCTTATTAAAAAGAACTAGCTTACCACTTCGTACAGTTGCTTTACTTTTTGAGTTAAGCAATCTTATGCTTTCTTTTGCGCTGTCAGCTCTTTGATCGTATTGAGCAGGTAACACTTCATAAGCGAAGTACTTCCCATCATTAAGCTCAATATCTTCAAACACTTCATCGACAACAATCTCAGAAAACACAGAAGTTTTAGCTAGTTCATAAGTTTCTTCATCAATATTAAAGACATCATAAATTACATACAACTCCACAGAGTCAAGACCTAGATTAAACTCTAAGTTCAGGTTATCTCTTAGTTGTAATTCTTCCTTATTATATCCGTTGCGTTTCTTTACAAAAATTCGTTTATTAGTCATGTTCTCCTCCTAAAATTACATCACCGTAAAAATTAATATGTCCTATTTTTCTATCTTGGCGTGGTTCTTTTTCATATAAGTGTAAGTACCCACCATTATTTTTATACACATCTATAAAATACTCTAAATCTTGACCTAAAATATTATAAAGAGTCGTTTCTTTATTCTCTATTTTACCTACTTTTAAGCCACAAATAGCTTCAATATGAGCTCTAAATTGACTCTTTGTTGCACTTTGCATTGTTATATGTCCTGAATTGTGAACTCGTGGTGCTATTTCATTAAAAATAACTTTCTCTTCACTTATAAAGAACTCAACTGTAAGTACTCCGTAATAGTCAAAATTACTAAGAATTCGTTTCGTATATTCGATAGCTAAATCTTCTTGTTCTTTAGTTGCTGTAGTTGGAACTTTCGAGCGGTACAAGATATTATTTCTATGTTCATTTTCTACTACCGCGACGATATTAACCTCATCTTTATCTTTAACCGCAACTACCGAGATTTCTTTATCAAGTTTTACGAACTCTTCTAGTAGTGTATATGGTTCTACCTCTTCACTAGAGCTTATTTTTTTCTGACCTTTTCCATCATAACCAAAACGCACGGTTTTCATTAAATATGGCTTAGTTATTTCTACATTTGTATCTTCTTCAACATATATATAGTCTACTGTTGGAATATCTAGTTTTTTAGCAAATTCTTTTTCATAATATCTATGTTGAGTAGTTCTCAGCACTTCTGCACTTTGTACAATATTATACTTTTTCTCTAGTTTTTCTAAAGAAGCGGCATTTATATTCTCAAATTCAAAAGTGATGACATCACTCAATGAACACAGCTTTTCTACACTTTCGAAATCATTAAACTCCGCTTGAATAAAAACATCACTAAAAATTTTCGCACAACAGCTATCACTAGGATCTAGAACAGCAATTTTATACCCCATCTCCTTAGCACTCATTGCGAGCATTCTTCCTAGTTGACCACCACCGATTATTCCAATAGTTTTACCTGGTAAAATTGTCTTAATCATAGTTTCATCTCTTCCAATACTATTCTTTCTTGTTCTTTTTTAAATCGTTCGTACGTAGCAGCATACTTTTCATCATAAATTCCTAGTATTGATAAGGCACTAATAGCAGCATTTTTTGCACCTACTACACCGATTGCCATAGTTAAGACTGGTACACCAGCTGGCATCTGAACTATTGAATACAATGAATCAACTCCACTAAGAACACTCGATTTAATCGGAACACCAATTACTGGTAATGTCGTCATAGAAGCAACCATTCCGGGAAGATGTGCTGCTCCTCCCGCCGCCGCTATTATCAGAGAATAACCATTAGCCTTCGCATTCTTCGAAAATTCAACTAAAAGATCAGGTGTTCTATGTGCACTTACTACTTTTTTATCAAAAGGAATTTCAAATTCTTCTAACAACTTACAAGTTTCTTCCATCGTTGTATAATCCGACTTCGAACCCATAATCACCGCAACTTTCATACTTTAAGCTCCTTTTTTATTTTAAATGTACGTTTTTTAATAATTTATTCATGTAAAATATTTTTATCGTACGTCTATATTTCAAATTATACTACTTGTTTAAATATTTATCAAGTATAAATACGATAAAAATCGTATATTTTTATTTTTCAATAAACAATATTAAAGATTTTATGAACTTTTCCTCCTATATACTTATTTATATCGATTATTTACATAAGAAAATACAGACATTATATATAAATCTTTTTATTTTTTATCCTTAAATAGATATAAAAAAAACACCCAGAACTAACGTTCTGAGTGCTTCTCAAATTAGAATTTAATTTTTTCTTCGATATATTGTTTTAATTCAGCTATTGGAATACGAGTTTGTTCCATAGTATCTCTATCACGAACAGTTACCATTCCATCGTTTTCTGATTCGAAGTCATAAGTGATACAGAATGGAGTACCAATTTCATCTTGTCTTCTATATCTCTTACCAATTGATCCAGTTTCATCAAAATCAACCATAAAGTCTGTAGCTAATTGTTGATATACTTCAACAGCTTTGTCACTTAATTTTTTAGAAAGTGGTAAGATAGCTGCTTTGTATGGAGCTAATGCTGGGTGGAATTTAAGAACTGTACGAGTATCGTTTTCCCCTACTTCTTCTTCGTTGTAAGCATCACATAAGAATGCTAGAAGAACACGGTCAACCCCTACAGATGGTTCGATACAATATGGGATGAATTTTTCATTTGTGCTTAGGTCTTGGTAAGTTAAATCTTGACCTGAGTGTTCCATATGTTGTTTTAAGTCGTAGTCAGTTCTTGAAGCAATACCCCAAAGTTCTCCCCAACCGAATGGGAATTTAAACTCGATATCAGTAGTTGCATTAGAGTAGTGTGATAATTCTTCTTGATCGTGATCACGTAGACGGATATTTTCTTTAGTCATACCTAAGTCTAATAAGAAGTTTTCACAGTTATCTTTCCAAGTTTTGTGCCAATCTAATTCTGTTCCTGGTTCACAGAAGAATTCTAATTCCATTTGCTCAAATTCACGAGTACGGAAAATGAAGTTACCTGGTGTGATTTCGTTACGGAATGATTTACCAATTTGCCCAATACCAAATGGTAATTTTTTACGCATACTACGTTGAACGTTTTTGAAGTTTACGAAGATACCTTGTGCAGTTTCTGGACGTAGGTAAATTTGGCTTGTAGAATTTTCTACTACACCTTGGTTAGTTTTGAACATAAGGTTAAATTGACGAATGTTAGTGTAGTCATGGCTACCACATTCTGGACATTTAATGTTTTCACGATCGATAATAGCTTCTAATTCTTCGAATGGAAGACCATCAACTACTACATCTTCATTTTTTTCATTGAAGTAATATTCTTCGATAAGTTTGTCAGCACGAAGACGTGATTTACACACTTTACAGTCCATCATAGGGTCACTGAAGTTACCTACGTGTCCTGAAGCTTCCCATGTACGTGGGTTCATGAAGATAGCAGCATCTAACCCTACGTTATATGGTGATTCTTGAATAAATTTTTTCCACCATGCTTTTTTTACGTTATTTTTTAATTCAATTCCTAATGGACCGTAATCCCAAGTATTAGCTAATCCACCATAAATTTCAGATCCTTGAAATACGAATCCTCTATTTTTTGCAAGAGATAAAATTTTCTCCATAGTTTGTTTCCTCCTAGTTATTAAAATATAAAAAAGCCCTAGATATGCCGTAGCACATCTAGGGACGAAATAATTTCCGCGGTTCCACCCTGATTAGTAAAAACTCAACTTTATTAATATTAAGTTGTATTTAATGCCAATATTGTTGCTGAACTTTCACCATCATCAGCTCGCTTATTACTCTTTTATTCTAACATTAATATGAAAAACTTTCAAGAGAAATTGCAAAAATTATTCTGAAAACATGTAGCTTTACAATTGATATTAAAGAAAATATTTAAGATAGAAGTTTATCCTCATAGGATTCCTTTAATTTTGTAATAGCATTTACAATTACTGATAACGCTTTTTTAAAACACTAATTGTTGTATGTATAAATTATAGATGTTATAATAAATAGTAATAAAACAATTTAAGGAGGGTTTATGAGAATTTCATTTACTCGTGGTAATGTAAGCCACTTACTACTTAGTGGATTTATATATATACTAGCAGTATTTATACTTCCACTACAACTCCCTCGAAATATTAGCGTTGATAATCGAGTTAGTATTGTGCTATTTTTATCTATAACAGCTACAATTCTCCTTAGCATATTAGCTATGAAGAATAAAAATGATATAGATAGACAAAAGAGTACGTATAACCTTATTACAGTAATCGCAATTGGTATTATTGGATTTGTTTCAATGATGTTATTACAAGGTTTCATCAATGGTTTGTTAGTATACCTATCAAACTTTTTTAATTTTGAGACTAAAAGTAAAAACACAAGTAATGTCGTTGAAATAATAAAATTGAAACCATACTTTATACTTTATGTTGCTGTACTTGGTCCGATTATGGAAGAATTATTCTTTAGAAAAGCAGTATTTGGATACTTCTACGACGCTATGATCGGAAGTAAAGATTGGATTAGATTTACTATACCAGCACTAATTACAGGTATTATCTTTGCACTACCTCATGACGGTATTTCTCCAATTATGGTTATTTATATAGGTATGTCATTCGTATTTAGTTATCTATATATTCACACAAGAAGTATACTAACTCCAATTATCTCTCATATTCTTATGAACAGTTTAGTTGTGTTAGTTCAAGTATATTTTGCATAGGAGGTAAATATGTCATCGAAAACATGGTTATCCACTAACTACTTCTTACAATTTTTAGTAACTGGGACGTTCTTACCATTCTGGATGGTTTATCTAACATCGGTAAAAAACTTAAGTGTCTTAGAAGCCAGTTCAATATTTTCAATGCTTTATATCGCAAGGGTTATTAGTGGAATATTTTTAAGTCCATATTTAATAAAAAAATATAATATTGATATTACTTTAAAACTATCTGTAGGAATCGGATTAATTCTTGCGGTGAGTTACGGATTTACTAATGAAAAAATTGTACTTGGATTAATTACATTTTTATTCGGTATGATTTACTTCATGGTGAGTCCCCTAGTCGAAGGACTAGCGTCATTATTTTTACGCGAAGAAAATATAGATTACGGAAAAGCTAGAACATATGGTTCACTAGGATTTACGGTGATTGGGATAATTATCGGTGGAATCTTAGGTTATGTTGGTAATGGAGCTTTATATTACATACTAATATTTTTAGTTGCATTATATTTAGTATTCATGTTCTTACCACAACCAAAACTAGTAAAAAATCTAAGTTTAGAAGAACCTAATACAAAAAAAGAAAAAGAAAGCTTATACAATTGGGTCTTAAAAGACAGAAATGCAATTTTACTTATTATTACTGTATTTCTATACCAACTTTCACATACTGCATATAATAACTACAATGCACTATATTTAGAAAGTATGAACATTTCAGCTAAATGGCTTTCTGGAGTTATTCTTAACGTATCGGTAATTGCGGAAATTATATTCTTTATCTTCTCTAAGAGAATAGTAAAAAGAATTAAGCCAAAAAATCTAATGATCTTCGCAGGTGTTTGTGCAATTATTCGTTGGGGTGCATTAGCAACATTCCACAACATTTATGTCTTCACTATTATGCAGACATTTCACGCGATAACATTCGCGGTTGCTCATATCGCCTTTATTCTTATTCTGAATAAAGATTACAACAACAAAGAAATTATCGATATGCAAAATCTATATACAGCCATCTGTTTCCAACTAAGTATGGCAGTAGGACTGTATATCATGGGTGCTCTATGGGATATTAGTACTTCATACGTATTCTACGCATCAGCAATTATCGCAGCTATTGGGACAATAGTAGCTACAAGAATAAAAACAACAAGATAAAAAAAAGACCTCAAGACTCAGATGTGACTCTGAAATCTTGAGGTCTTTATGTGTATAATAAATACATAAATAGATGTATATAATAAAAAAGGAGTCTGATTAATCAAACATCCTTTTTTAAATACTGGTATCAGTATTATTTAGCTGCTGAAGTTTTTGGTAAAACTTTTCCAGCTGCTTTGTGAGCTCCAGCTTTAGCTGCTTCTTTAGCTGCTTGACCTTTGTCAACTTTTAAAGTTTCACCTTTTTCAAGTTTGTTAGCATCACGAGTCCATTTTTCAGATTTATTTCCTAAATCTTTATCGTTTTCTGCTTTGATTTCAGCAACTGTAGCTGGTTTAGTAGTGTCAGCTTGGTATCCTGCTTCGTTAGTAGTACGGTTTGCACCTAATTCTCCATTAGCTAACGCTACTGGTGCTGCGAAAAGAGCTGCAGCGAATACTGATAATAATACTTGTTTTTTCATAGTATTAAATCTCCTTTTAAATAATAATTTTTTGATTTTCATACGACAGATTATCGTATATAGTTATTATATTGATTTTCATATCAAAAGTCAAGTTTTTTTCTTAAGTTTTTTATTATTTTTCGTTAAAACATATGATAAAAGTGCTTTTATATAGCTATTTTGCACTTTTTCTATAAGATTTATCTTTGAACTAAACCTTTAGTTTCAACTTACGTAAATAACTTTAAACCACAGATAACTTAGTTAAACACTACATTAAATCATGCATGTTTATTCATACTTATTAAATTAATTTACTTCGTAGATATACATCTACCATCTTGTGAGTTTGTTCTACTGAATCGATGTGTGTTCTTTCATAAGAGTGGCTTGATTCTATACCAGCACCTAGTAATGCATGTTTTACTTCTGCACCTGCTCTCATCGCAGCCGACGCATCACTACCATAATAAGGATAAATATCTAATTTATATTGAATATCATTATCTTTTGCCAATTGTACTAGATGGTTGCGGAATTCATAGTTGTATGGACCACTAGCATCTTTCACACAGATTGATACTGTATATTCATCAGTCTGTTGGTCATCACCCATAGCTCCCATATCAACAGCAAGGTATTCTACAGCTTCTTTCGGAAGATTCGAGTTAGCCCCGTGACCTACTTCTTCAAATACACTGAACATAAAGTGTGTTGTATGTGGTAATTCAATATTTTCTTCTTTATATTTTCTTAGTAAGTCTAATAAAATCGCAGCACTGACTTTATCATCTAAGAAACGACTTTTTATAAATCCTGTTTCTGTAACTATTGTACGAGGATCAAAACTTATAAAGTCTCCTACATCAATACCTAAGTCACGAGTTTCTTTCTCATTTCTTACTTTAGCATCTAGTCTTACTTCCATATTATCTTCTGTGCGTTCTGCAGTTCCTGCATCTTTATATACATGTGTACTAGTTTGATGAATTAAGATAGTACCACTAACAGTTTTTCCTGTACTTGCTACATGAACAAGACAGTTCTCACCTTCTATCATATTCCATGGATAACCACCGATTTTAGCCATTTTCAAGCGACCATCTGCTTTTACCGCACGCACCATCGCTCCTAATGTATCTACGTGAGCTGTTACGACACGGTGTTTATTATCGTCCTTACCTTTAACTATTACATTTACCCCACCTTTATTAGTTCGAATAGGTTTATATCCTAATCTTTCTAGTTCTTTCACTAGGTAGTCAGCAACTTCTCTTGTGAAACCTGTTGGTGAAGGAATGCCAGTAAGTTTTTTTAAATAATCTATTGTTTGTTGCATAAGAATGCTCCTTCTATAAATAATATATAAACAAAAGACCCATGCAAAGCATGAGCCTTTTTTATAAAATTGCGTAGTTATTATGCTTTGTTTCTTGAACCGAAGATATCGATTTTTTCGTGAACCATAGCTTTAATAGCTTCAAATCCAGGGTTTAATAATTTACGAGGGTCGAAACCTTTAGGTTTTTGATCTCCACCTTCTTCAATGTATTTACGTGTAGCTTCAGCAAACGCTAATTGACATTCAGTGTTAACGTTAACTTTAGATACTCCTAGAGAGATAGCTTTTTGGATTTGGTCAGTTGGGATACCTGAACCACCGTGTAATACTAATGGAATACCATCAGTGATATCAGCGATTTTTTCTAATGTTTCGAAGCTTAATCCAGCCCAGTTTTCAGGGTATTTACCGTGAATGTTACCAATACCTGCAGCTAGGAAGTCAATTCCTAAGTCAGCCATTATTTTACATTCGTTTGGATCAGCTAATTCACCAGTACCGATAACTCCATCTTCTTCTCCACCGATTGAACCAACTTCACACTCGATTGATAATCCTTTAGAGTGAGCTAAAGCGATCATTTCTTTAGATTTAGCAATGTTTTCTTCGAATGGATAGTGAGATCCGTCAAACATTACTGAACTAAATCCAGCTTCGATAGCTTTTTGAGTTCCTTCGTATGAACCGTGGTCTAAGTGTAATGCAACAGGAACTGTGATGTTCATTTCTTCAACCATAGCTTCTACCATAGCTGCAACAGTTCTGAAACCAGTCATGTATTTAGCTGCTCCTTCACTTACACCTAAGATAACTGGACTTTTTGCTTCTTCACAAGCTGCTAAGATAGCTTTTGTCCATTCTAAGTTATTGATGTTGAAATGCCCTACTGCATATCCTTCTTTTCTTGCTTTTACAAGCATGTCTTTTGCTGGTACTAAAACCATGTTATTTGTCCTCCTTAAATAACTACTAATATATATATTATAATACTACACTTTTTAGAAAAAATAAACTATTTTATTTGATAATTTTCAATTATGTGTGTTATTAATAAAATTCTTATATATTAATTCCTCTATTCTTTGCCATTACAAGGTTATAGTGATAACGTATACAAGTTTAATTTAATAGTTTTCTTAATTTTTTATTCTACAATTATGTTACTATTTTTTCTAAAATTTTTATTTTTTTAATTTTAGAAAAATATTTTTTAAATCTGAAATCTATACTAATACAGAATGAACTTTTTAAAAAATCACCTCAAAGTCGGCAACAATTAGCAACATTTGAAGTGATATGTTATAAAATATTCTATTTATCTAATTTAGACATTGTTTCAACTATATACTCTGGAATTTCTGTTTCAAAGTAAAGGTGTTCACCAGTAATCGGGTGATTAAATTCGATACTTTTCGAATGAAGCGACTGCCCATTTGTATTTAATGTTTTTCTTGGCCCATATACCGGATCCCCTACTAATGGGTGGTTAATATATTTCATGTGTACCCTGATTTGATGAGTACGTCCAGTTTCTAATTCACATTCGATAAGAGTATATTTCTCAAATCTCTCTATAACCTTAAAGTGTGTAATAGATGGTTTCCCTTCATCGATAATAGCCATTTCTTTACGTTCTTTCGGATTACGAGCGATTGGAGCATCGATAGTACCATAGTCGTGCTTAATACTTCCGTGCACTAGAGCGTAATATTTTCTCTTAACATCTTTGTTCGCGATCATTTCTGATAATTTAACGTGCGCTTTATCATTTTTCGCAACTATTAATAATCCTGACGTATCTTTATCTATTCTGTGAACAATACCAGGTCTGATAGTACCATTGATACTTGAAAGTTCACTGTGGAATAATAAGGCATTAACTAATGTTCCATCTTTATGTCCTACAGATGGGTGAACAACCATACCTTTAGCTTTATTTACAATAATTAAATCATTATCTTCATAGACAATATCCACTGGGATATCTTGTTTTACAACGTCTAACTCTTCAGGTTCTTTATAATCTATAGTAATAACATTACCTTCTTTTAATTTATAATTAGTTTTAATATTATTCCCGTCTACTTTAATATAACCTTCAGAAATTAAGTTCTGGATATTTGTTCTAGAAACATCTGTTAATTCTTGTTGTAAAAATTTATCAATTCTCTCACTTTTCGGTGAAGTATATATAATTTTTTGTGTATCCATTACTTCCTCCTTTTTTCATACTATACTATCTTAACATATACACTGAAAAAAACAAAATAAAATATAGTAGAAATGTTTAAAAATATAGTATTTATTACACTATTCAAAATTTATATATTAAAAGTTTCAAATATAAATTAAATCAATAATAAATACCGCTTCGAAATTTGATACAATTTATATTTATCGAGAACAAAGAATGAGAGCGACAATTTAGAATCTGTCTATTCGAACTATGATTCTGTATCACTCTCAGTTATTCTATACAATTTTAGTAATGCGATTAGTTTCGCGTACTATTTTTTAGCTGCTAAGATTGTAAATATTTATCAAGTTCTTTTTCTGTCATACCTAAATCTTGGCAGGCATCTTTTTTTGAGATTACCCCTAGTTTTACATACTTAATGAATCTCGCTATTGAATTCTCTCTTTCTTCTGTTCGTCCTTTTTCTATTCCTTCAGTTCGCCCTTGTTCAATTCCTTTTTCTATTCCCTCTACATACTTATATTGCAATGTATCTATATATGCATCATATTTCCTTGTCTTTTCATCATACATCTTCTCAAAATCACCTCATTATCAACGAAGATTTTTTTACAGACTTATCTATGCTTGTAAATATTTATCAAGCTCTTTTTCCGTCATCCCTAAATCTTGACATGCGTCTTTTTTTGAAATTACTCCTAGTTTTACATACTTAATAAATCTCGCTATTGAATTCTCTCGCTCTTCAGTTCGCCCTTGCTCTATTCCTTTTTCTATACCTTCTACATACTTATATTGCAATGTGTCTATATATGCATCATATTTCCTTGTTTTTTCATCATACATCTTCTCAAAATCACCTCATTTTCAATGAAGATTTATTTACAGACTTATTTATGCTTGTAAATATTTATCAAGTTCTTTTTCTGTCATACCTAAATCTTGGCATGCATCTTTTTTCGAAATTACTCCTAGTTTTACATACTTAATAAATCTAGCTATCGAATTCTCTCGCTCTTCAGTTCGTCCTTGTTCTATTCCCTTTTCTAATCCTTCAGTTCGCCCTAACTCTAGTCCTTCAGTTCGTCCTTGCTCTATTCCTTTTTCTATGCCTTCTACATACTTATATTGCAATGTATCTATATATGCATCATATTTCCTTGTTTTTTCATCATACATAGCTTTTTCCTCCTCACTCCAATTTTTATACTCCATCATACTATCCGCACTTTCTATTATTTCATCCTGACTTTGAGTAAACGGTTGATTAGAGAACAGTTCTAACCATCGTTTTTTATTATAGTTTTCTCTTATATCTGGATTGTATTTATTCAACTCTAAAAATGCCATAGTTATTAAATTTCTTTTTTCTTTTATCCCTTTTACATCGACTTTTAGCTGTTTATTTGTATCATCATCTCTTAAACTGAAACTTCTTATAGCTCTATCATCATCAAAATAATTTTTTTCTAAAATAGATACTGAATAAACAGGAATCAACTCTGAATATATTGGATTAGTTCTACCTAGTTGTAATCTTATTGTATCCATATTTTTTGATACCTGATTACATATATACACCCATAGTCGTTTTAGAAATTCTAATTGCTTAGATACTTGAATTTCTATAATAACTTGAGTACCATCATCCAATTCGGCGAGAACATCTAATGATGTATTATACAGTAATATCTCATCTTCAAAACTTGAATGAATTTGCGTTCCGTCTAAAATTTTTGAACACTTAACCGAAAGCCCAAGTATGTCGCTAATAAAAGCTGATGTTATCTCAGTATTAGAGAATATTTTCTTAGCCACTAAATCCTCTGTTGGTTTTACATGTTCATGTCTAACTTTTTTCATAATTTCACACCTCCCGAATGTGATTAATTACAATCTCCTATACTAATATTATACCATAGTAATATAAGCTATTCCATTGATATATAGTATTTTACGATTAGTTTCTTTAGTTTTTCAATTATAAATATGAACAACTATAATCTTTAATACTAATTACTTTTTCTTTCACTATTTTCCTATCTATATTATAATATTTAATGAAAGAATTAATTAACCTTTTATGTGAGTTATTTTAATTTGTACTATTAACTCACAGAACAAGCTATATAAGGAGTGGATTTTTTGGAAATTAATAGATTACATGTTGATTTTGATCTTCAGAGTAAGTATGATCCTAAAGGTGATCAGATTAATGCGATTGCCGAACTTACTGAAGGTTTAAATAACGGAGAAAAATATCAAACATTACTTGGTGCTACTGGTACTGGTAAGACATTTACAATAGCTAACATAATAAAAAATGTAGGAAAACCTACCCTAGTTCTGGCTCATAACAAGACATTAGCTGGACAATTATACAATGAGCTTAAAGAATTTTTCCCGAATAACCGAGTTGAATACTTCGTTTCATACTATGATTACTTCCAACCAGAGGCATACGTTCCATCAACAGATACATATATAGAAAAAGATTCATCTGTGAATGATGAGATTGATAAACTACGACACAGTGCAACATCTTCATTATTCGATCGTGATGATGTTATTATCGTATCGAGTGTCAGCTGTATATATGGTCTTGGTTCACCAGAAGAATATTCATCGCTAGTTCTATCATTACGTGTTGGTGATGAAATTAATCGTAATAAAATAATGGAAAAACTAATCAGTATTCAATATATGCGAAATGATATTGAGTTTACTCGTGGTAATTTTAGAGTTCGCGGGGATGTTATTGAAATCTTCCCAGCTTCTCGTAGTGAAAACTCTGTTCGTATAGAGATGTTCGGTGATGAAATCGATCGTATTCGAGAGATTAATCCTTTAACTGGCGAAGTGCTAAGTGAACTTGAACATATCGCAATATATCCTGCCAGTCACTTCGTTGCTGGTGATGAAAAAACTAAAGAAGCAATTAAGAGAATTCGAGCTGAACTAGAAGAAAGATTAAAAGTTCTAAATATGGAAAATAAACTTTTAGAAGCTCAACGTCTTGAACAACGCACTAACTATGACCTTGAAATGATGGAAGAAATGGGATTCTGTTCAGGGATAGAGAACTACTCTCTTCATCTTACACTCCGTGAGCCTGGTAGTACTCCATACACACTACTAGATTACTTCCCAGATGATTGGTTACTAGTAGTGGATGAATCACACGTTACCCTTCCTCAGGTTCGTGGTATGTTCAACGGAGACAGAGCACGTAAACAAGTGCTTGTTGATTATGGATTCAGATTACCTACTGCTCTGGATAACAGACCTTTAAACTTCGAAGAATTCGAGAAAAAACTTAATCAAGCTATTTTCGTTTCAGCAACACCTGGGGACTTCGAATTAGAGAAAAGTACAAAAATAACTGAACAAATTATTCGTCCTACAGGTCTACTAGATCCAATTATCGATATTCGACCTGTTAGTGACCAAGTATTCGATATTACTAAAGAAGCAGAGAAGATTATAGCTAAAGGAGAACGTGTTCTTATCACTACCTTAACGAAAAAAATGGCAGAATCTCTGACAGCTTACCTAAAAGAAAATGGATTAAAAGTAGAATACCTACACTCTGATATTAAAACATTAGAACGTACAGAGATAATTAGGAATCTTCGACTTGGTAAATTCGATATTCTTATTGGAATTAACTTACTACGTGAAGGTCTAGATATTCCTGAAGTGTCGCTTGTGGCTATTTTGGATGCAGATAAAGAAGGATTTTTACGTGGAGATAAAGCCCTTCTTCAAACAATTGGACGTGCTGCACGTAATGCGAATGGTCGCGTAATCATGTATGCAGATAGTATTACTAGAAGTATGAGAAAAGCGATTGATGAGACAAACCGACGTCGTGAAATTCAAATGGCTTATAACGAAGAACATGGTATTACCCCACAAACTATTATTAAAGATATTCGTGATTCTATAAGCGCTAAGAAAGAAGTGGTTGATGAAGATATTGTTGAAATTGAAGAAACTGCAAATATCAATGATGATAATATCGAGGAACACTTAGCAGAATTAGAACAACAAATGTTCGCAGCTGCAGAAAAATTCGAATTCGAACAAGCTGCAAAACTTCGTGATACTATCGCAGAACTAAAAGAGAAATATAAATTATAAAAAGGGCTGACCTATTGGTCAACCCTTAAATTTTTTCTCTTATTGCTTTTGCTTGCCTTACTACATAATAATTTTCATTATATTGTAATAATAAGTCAATGTACTTATTAGCTTCTTCTTTATTTTCTTTTAGTAATTCATTACGAAGATAGAAATAATAATTAAATACTTTTGAACACTCTACTATATTATCATTTAATTCTACTTTAAAATTATCAGCCGGTTCTTTTAAAACTAGAACTTTATATATATTATCTAATTTATTATTATACATTTGAACAGCTTCTTGATTTTTACTAACTGTTTTCACTAATTGTTTTTTTAATTCTTCTAAATCAAATTCTTTTTCAGTAAAAATATTTAACATAAACCTAGTAAAGTGATACCATATTTCAGTTCCCCTTAAGGCACCTCTAATATAACCTGATTGAGTAAGTTTTACTTTTGATAAATATTCTTCACTCTTATCAAAGTTACCGTAGATAAGCTCAACTAGTGCCATATAGTTATAATATGTACTATTTCTAGTTAATTTTTTATTTTTATGTTGTTCATGCATAAAATCCATAAATTCAGCTAATTCCAAATTATTTAATAACTTTAATCCAATTACATTTTCAATTTTATATCCTTTCATAGCAAAATAACCAACTATTATAAAGAAAAATATTGCGAATATAATAAAAGCTACTGTATCGCTATACCCTAGTTTCATTTGAGTTATAGCTAATGCGAAAAGAAACACAATATATACAAAGATAAATTTATATACTAGATTAATTTTTCTTTTACGCAAGATTTTAAAATCATATTTATCTTCTAATTTTTCATTCAAACTTTACTTCCCCCTACTAATATCATTTTTTGTACATACTCTATTATAAATTTTATACTACAAAAATACAATATTAATATGCATTAAAATAATAAATTAACATTTTAAATTAGTT